>JAZRUB010000160.1:0-1672 GCA_045652305.1 Eubacteriales bacterium | reverse complement strand
TCGGGAACCTTGGTCGCATACTGTATCGACAAAAATACCGTCCTCGAAAAGCTTTCCCTCGACGAGTTCAGGAGTCATAGCGAGGTCTTCGAAGAAGATATTTTCGATGCCATAAACCTCGAAAACTGCACCTTCAGAAGAAACAGCGAAGGCGGAACCGCAGTAGAATCTGTCGAAGCCCAAATCGCTTCGGTAAGAAGTAAGCTATAATAAAACTAAAAAGCACCCGAACGAAGCGTTCGGGTGCTTTTTTACAGAGCTGAGGAAAGAATAGATAAAATTGTATATTTATTTATTTTTCAGCACCGCTTTTGTAGTTCTGATAACTTCGGTCAGAGATTTGAGCTCTTCCGAAGTGCAGTCTTTAAGAATATCATCTATTATTTTCACAGAAACATGATTGCTTTTAACCAAGCTGCCAAAAGCAATTTCGTCTAACGTAGCGCCGAGTGCATTTGCAATATTGACCAAAGTAGGTAAGCTGAGTTTGGTTGCCGCACGTTCTATATGGGAAATGTTGGAAGGCTCTATACCGGACGCTTCTGCTAACTTTGCTTGCGTCCAACCTTTTGTTATGCGAAGTTCTTTTATTCTGTTGCCGATTGAAATATAATCAATACTCATTGAATTCACCTCATAATTTACATCAATGTTATTGTATATCCCATTCGGATATGTTAAAATAACGTGTGTATCCTAATAGGATACACAATAATATTTTTGTGTTATGTTGTGTAAATTATGTATGAGGTGAGAGGGTTGTTAGAAAATACCTGTTGTTTCTTCGGACACAGAACCATAAACGAATCCGAGGAGCTAAAAAAAGAATTAGTCGAAATAATAGAACGACTAATAGTGGAATATTCGGTAGATACCTTTCTTTTCGGAAGTACAAGCCGTTTTAATAGCTTGTGCCTGGAATTAGTATCCGAAATAAAAAAGAAACACCCACAAATAAAACGAGTTTACGTGCGAGCGGAGTTCCCCTTTATCAGTGACGGTTATAAAGAATATCTGCTTGAAAGTTATGAGGAAACATATTACCCTGAAATAATAATAGGTTCAGGAAGAGCGGTATATGTTGAACGAAATTATGAAATGATAAACAATAGCCGTTTTTGTGTTGTATACTATGATGCGTCGGGCGCACCGACAACCCGAAAAAGCGGAACCAAGCTTGCTTTAGATTATGCTGTTGCAAAGAAAAGGGAAATAATTGAATTGCCTCGAAAAAACTGAAAATTTGATAACAGAAATATTTTTGCGATGATCTGTTTCGCAAAACAAAAAATCAGAATCTGTCGAAGCTCAAATCGCTTCGGTAAGAAGTAAACTCTAAATGAAAACACCTTTGGATTTTATCCAAAGGTGTTTTTTGTAAACAGATAGGTCGCAGGTCGTTCCTTACTGCCGCTCGTCACCTTGACAATGCCAAGTTTTTAGTTTACAATAGCAAAAATACGGGAGGTGAAACGGATGATAGAGGAACTGTCGGAGATTGCTGAAACCGAAGAAGCGGAGGAATGTCTGCTTGCCGAATACGGTGAATCGGCACTTACGGCCGTCCCCTTAGAGGACGAGCTGATAATAAAGGCGGCGGACGGAGACGCCGCGGCCTTTGAAAAGGTCTTTCTCGGAACCTACCGTTACGTATTTTCTGCCATTCGGAAGT
>JAZRUB010000159.1:0-2216 GCA_045652305.1 Eubacteriales bacterium | reverse complement strand
AACATCGAAGGATTGTAGCCATCAAACAAGAAACCCTGACCTGCCTTACCAATAACGGTATCGTACCTCATACTGTTGGGATACAGCTTTTGCACAGCGGTTTTATCATAAATTTGATATTTATCAAGCGAATTGTCGCTGTAATCCTCAATCGTGGTAACGACCTTACCGTTTGTCGCCTGAGTAAAAACGTATTCAGAACCGTTGTTGGTAAAGTTCATAGTAAACCAAAAAGAATTAGGATTCACGTTGGCATAAAATGCCGCCGTGCGCGACGGATAAGACGCTTGAGGTACAGACGAAGTATCCTCGTTGTCGCCACACGCAACAAGTGTTATTAAAAGTAATGCGGTTATAAATATCGCAATAATTCGTTTCATTCTGAACGTCACCTCAACTCTTTTTGTCGAACCTGTGTTTGCATCTGGGACAGGTCACCGTAATAAGACCTCTGCCACGCGGTACACGCAAACGCGATTTACAGTTTGTACACTTAAAATAAATGTGTTCGCGGTCGGACAGACGTTTAAAAAATGCCGTCACACCCGAAAAACGCGTTTTTATACTATTCCAAAACTTCAAAAAAGCAACATTTTCTTTTTGACGATTGTAAAAGTTGCGCGAAAACGAACGCGACATCCATAAAGCAACCAAAATAAGTTGCAAAAGCGAGAACACCAAGTCGGCAATGCCGTAGGTGAAAAACGTCACCAACGCACAAAAAAGCGAAAGCAGTATCAAGGCAAAATTCAACTGGTCGTTGCCGTATCTGCCCATCATAAATCTGCGGAACAAAAAATCACATCCTAAAAAACTTATTTATGCTTGGCTTCGAAATTCCAAGCAGACGCGCACATCTCCTCAAGACCGCGAGTCGCTTTCCAGCCGAGCTCGTCATACGCTTTCGATGCATCGGCATAACATTCTGCAATGTCACCGGGACGACGGTCGGTAATCTGATAAGGAATCTTAATACCGTTTACACGTTCAAAGGTGTGAACGATATCAAGAACACTGCAACCGTTGCCGGTACCGAGATTGTATATAGAAACACCACTCTTTTCGAGTGCCTTCAATGCTGCATAGTGACCTGCGGCAAGGTCAAGCACGTGAATATAGTCACGTACACCCGTACCGTCTTTGGTTTCGTAATCGCTGCCGAAAATATTAAGGTGAGGCAATATTCCCTTTGCAACACGTGTTACGTACGGCATCAAATTGTTGGGTATGCCGTTGGGGTTGTCACCGATGAGTGCGCTGTCATGCGCACCGATAGGATTAAAATAGCGCAAAAGCACTATCGAAAAACGGCTGTCGGAAACACAAAGGTCCTGCAAAATACGTTCGATATAAAGCTTGGTCGTTCCGTAAGGGTTGGTTGTCGAAAGGTCGAAATCCTCTTTAATCGGAACACATTTCGGCTTTCCGTAAACCGTAGCACTCGACGAAAATACCATCTTAAAGCAGTTGTGCTCACGCATTTCGAAAATAAGGTTAAGCGTACCCGTAATATTGTTGTCATAATATTCGATAGGCTTCGCACCCGATTCGCCAACCGCTTTCAAACCTGCAAAATGGATAACGGTGTCAATATCGTTTTCGTCAAAAACTTTTTTAACGCCTTCCCTGTCGAGCAGGTCGATTTCATAAAATTTAGGGCGTATGCCCGTAATCGTTTCGATATGGTCCACAACCTCCGCTTTCGAGTTAGAAAGGTTGTCAAGAATTATAATATCTTTGCCTTTTTCGATAAAATCCACGCAAGTGTGCGAACCGATAAAACCGGTTCCGCCGGTTACTAAAACGCTCATGGTTATTCCTCCAAAAAGTCTTTATATTTGAAGTATAAAGGCTATATATAAATTTGTCAAGCATTTAACGAAATTCTTAGTTGACAAGGTTATTATTATATTATAAAATATAAGTTGTATTTTTATGTTCATAACTAAATATACTTCTTCTTAGAGGAGTGAAGTTATGGAAAAAAAAGGTATTGTACTAATTTCTATCGTTTCGTTTCTGGTTTTGAGCGTTTCTTTATGCCTGTTACCGATAATAGATTCGAGCGATATAACGGCAAACGCAGATGTGATTACAACGTCGCTTTCATACCCTATTGATTTCGACGGGAATATGCCGACAAATGCCGCAAGGTGTGCAATCGTGATAGACGCAAACACAAAAAGCGTACTGTTCGAGCATAACGCAGACGAAGC
>JAZRUB010000158.1:0-2583 GCA_045652305.1 Eubacteriales bacterium | reverse complement strand
AGTATAGACGAAAACGCCGAATACTCGTCTGCCATCTGTTTCAAACCCTTTTCGTTTTCCTTTTCGCGCATGGTGGGGAGATTATTTATCTCTCGCGCCATGACACAGACGTGGGGACAGACAGAACTTATGTGTATGGGTATTTTAGAATAAGAAGCAACTCCGCTTCGTCTGACTTCGCTTGTAAAGAAGTTGGAAATTTCGCTTTTATCAAGCTCGCACCCCTGACAATGAGCGCATTTGTTTTCCACAATTTTAACGATATTTCGGTTTAAATCGGTAACGCTTACCTCTTTTGAAGTTTCGGAAACGGTATAAAACAGCGACGAAAGCGAAGAAAAGGTTGCCGCATACCGCGCAATCCGTCTGTCGTGTGCGCGTTTTTCGGCACTAACGGTGGCGGTTCTGTAAATTGCAAGTCGACTTCTGAGCGGAATAAAAACGATATAAACCGAAGCAAGCATCAAGGTTGCTACTGCAACTCCGTCTACTCCCGACAGATAAAAATATCCGCAAACCGAAAGCATGAACGATAATAAAAGCGCAAGCGGTTCTATTTCGGATATCAGCAAGCCGTAGGTCATGCCCAAAACGCCCAAAGCGCCTGTCGCCGCACCGCCCGACACCAATCCGCAAAGCACACCGCATACGCCCCCGAATCCAAATCCGCGTGTTCTTGCCGCGCAAAGTGTAAACGCCGCACCAAGCAAAAACGAAAGCGACACGCCGTAAATATTTATCGGCGAGAGCAATAGCGTAAGCGCAAAGGCGAACGCAAGAAGCGATATGTCGTACCGTTTGGGATGAAGTTCTTTTTTCTTATCAAAATAACCCGAAAAGGCATAAGTGAAAATCGGATAGGAGATAACCGCCGCCAACAAACGAAAGATACCGTCAATATCGCTCACTCCCGTCATCGCGATATATGATGCACGTAACGCGCTCACCGAAAGCGAAAGTAGCAAACGGGTAAACAGAAAAGCTCCTCCGTTTTTATCTTTTGCCGTAAGCACGAAGTACAAATATAACGCGCAAAACAGCGCAAGCGGTACGCATGGGTCAAAGAAAGCCGAGGCGATTGTACCGAAAAGAACGCTTTTACGCCGTTTTTTCGGCACGGCACACAAAAATGCTAATCCAAACGGCAAAACGCCCGATGCAAGTGGGGCAACCCCCAATATAAAGCCGAAAACGGCAAATATAACGTCTGTTTTTCGGGCGAAGGTAAAGATTTTTTCACGAGTCAGTTCCATTTTTCAACATTCCGTTCTTTTTTTGTTTGGGAGTTTATTATATCCCCAAACGTGAGCGCGGTTTGTCGAAGCGAAACCGAATTTTATAGTTCTTTTTTTCTATTTTCGTTATCGTTTGGCAGAGAGCAACGAAAAGAAATAAAGTATAAGGATTTATTAGAAAAACGCAAGTAGAAGTGAGATAATTGTATTATTTCGTAAACTCTGAAAAGATTTCGACGTTTGATTCGAAGAAATAGCGTTTGACCAACATATAGTCGTAAACGTCTACCCCATTTTTGCCGTCTACGTCGGCAGCAGCCGCTTGAATGTCCGAAAGCTTGTAGTTATTCAGGCAAGCGCGTTTTATTAATATGTAGTCGCCTACGTCAAGCGAGCCGTTACAGTTGACGTCACCTGCAAGACAAACGGTTGCTTTGTCTATAACGCTTCCGTTTATTTCAAGCGTGACCGTACTTCCCGTACCGACGTATCCCGAAACCGACAAATCCTTTCCGTTTGCGCTTTTTACGCTAAGGCTTTGTTTGTTGAAATATTCGGAAAACGAGTCAAAGGTCAGTTTCCATTCCGTAGCACGCAGATAACCGTCTTTGCCAAGTACAAAACCGCCGGACGGAATGATTGTTTTTCTGCTGAAAAACGTGGTATGTTCAAGGAACAGCCAACCGATTTTTCCGCCATACTCGGTCTTGCCCCAGAATCCGTCAATTTCGGTAACCTCGATTATTTCGCCCTTTTGCATAACCGCAAGCGATTCCGAAACCGTATTTGCTTCGGCACGAAGGTTGAGGTTTGAATTGATTTTGTAGTACCCTGCTTCCTTTTTGGTCAAGATTATTTCGGAATCGGGATAATTGTAGGGCATATTTACGTACTGTATTCCCCTTGCGGCGGCAGTCGCAAACTGCTCCCAAGTATAACGTCTTGTCGAAACCACACAGGGCGAAGATTTTACACCGTCACCGCCTGCGTTGCCGTGATAGATAACGATAAAGTCCTCGTCCATCGTAAGGATAGAAACCGAGTGTCCTGCCGAAAGGCGAACGTGTGCGCCGGGTGCGGCTTTCATAAGCAAAGTTTTCACGCTGTTTTCGGTAACTGCACCACTTGACAGCGAACCGACGCTGTAATACAAGCTCGAATTTAACGAATGGTCTATAAATCCAAAGCATTTCCAAAAAACCATTCTCGCAAACGCAAAGCATTGCGCGCCAAGCAAATCCACCTCGCAGGTTGACTTTACACCCGTAGGATAATAGCGCATACAGTTGCAGTTGCCAACCGATTCGATACAATATGTCGACGAGGTATTGTGACAGGTAAGTCGGAG
>JAZRUB010000157.1:0-4667 GCA_045652305.1 Eubacteriales bacterium | reverse complement strand
CGCCTCGGAAAATATACCTATGAACATTGCGAGTGTCGAGCGCAGCGAGGCGCGAACGGGTGCCCTGAAAATCGGAGATTTTTAGGGATAAAGCCGCGAATGAACAATGTTCACAAAAGAACGAATAAAATCGTATGATTTTATTCGAGAGCCACGCGACTAAATCATTGATTGTAGAACGGAGGAAGTTTGTGCGAAATCAAGCGCCGCTGTAGAAATCTACTGCAAGCGCAGATTTCGTGCAAAATTACCCGCTATACAATTAATGACAGCCGCCGCAGGTGGAACAGTCGTGAGTACAATTAGCCGCTTCGGGTTCGATGGTGAAACGAACGGCGTCGTTGATTGCGTTTACGATTAACGAAAGCTTTTCTTCGGCTTCGCGCATGTTTGCCAATGCCTTGCTTTCGGTTATCGAATCATAAAGGTCACGTAATCTTGCCGAAATGCTTTCAACAAGCGCGGTGTCGCGTTCTTCTTCGGGCTTTCTGCCTTCGGTTTCGAGAATACTTGCCTGTACGTTGTATTCGTTAATCTGTTTGTTAAGGGTTTCGTCTGCATCATAAGCGGCTTTTGCGTCGTTATACGCCTTTAATTCCTCGCTTTGTGCAAGTGCCTCTTTAAGAGTTTCGATTGCTTTAATCATTGCTTCGTTCATTGTTTTTTGTTTCCTTTCGGTTTTTATTACTTGATTTTTCCGAAGAGCGCGTATGCTCCTGCGGATTCTATATCAACGTCAACAAACTCACCCGCAGGGACAAATTTGTCGTACGTCACTATCTTGTTTTGAGTGCTTCTTCCACAGGGGACTCCGTTTTTATTCACCCCGTCGGAAAGAACGCGTAAGGTTTTGCCGATGAACTTTTCGTTAAGCGACTGCGCGATATCGTTTTCCATATCGGAAAGCGCTTTAAACCTCGCATTAGAAACGTCTTTCGGTATCTGCCCGTCCATCTTCGCGGCTATTGTGCCGACGCGCGGAGAATAGATAAAGGTGTAAATCATATCAAACCCAACGGTTTTTACAAGCGACATCGTGTCCGCAAAATCCTCGTCGGTTTCGGTCGGGAAACCGCAAATGATATCGGTCGTGAGCGAAACATCGGGAACTTTCGCCTTTATTTCCAACGCTTTTTCGAGATATTGTTCGCGTGTGTACTTGCGGTTCATCAATTTAAGCACTCGGCTCGAGCCCGACTGTACGGGAAGATGAAACTGTTTTGCGACTTTGTCGTTTTTCCCGATAACGTCAATCAGTTTGCTCGACGCGTCTTTCGGGTGGCTGGTCATAAAGCGCACGCGATACTCGCCGTCAAACGATGCACATTCGTCTAATAATTCGGCAAAATCGCATCCGCCGTTGTAGGAATTTACGTTCTGACCGAGCAGAGTTATGTCCTTATATCCTTGCTCGACAAGCGATTTAACCTCGTTTAAAACGTCTTGCTTGTTGCGCGAACGTTCGCGCCCTCTCGCAAAGGGAACAACGCAGTAGGTGCAGAAGTTGTTGCATCCGTACATTACGGGAACCCATGCCTTGTAATTACTTTCACGGCGGATGGGCATACCCTCGCTTATCGTGCCGAAGCAGTCGTGCTGTTTGTCGGTGATGAAACTAACGCGTTTTTTCGATTCAAACGACGTCTTTATTATTTCCGGAAGTTTGTAATGCATATCGGTTCCGAAAACAAAATCAACGTACGGATAGCTTTTATAAATCTGTTCGCGACGGTGCGACTGTTGCGCCATGCAACCGCAAAGCCCTATTTTTATGCTTCGGTCGTTGGCCTTTCTGCCCTTGAACTGACCAGCCTCGGACAATGCACGGATTTCGGCGTGCTCGCGAATCGCACAGGTGTTTATAATTATAAGTTGCGCTTCGTCGCTGTTTTCGGTTATCTCGTAACCGCAAAGCTCTAATATACCTGCCATAAGTTCGCTGTCGTTTTCGTTTTGCTGACAGCCAAAGGTTATGACACACGCTTTTTTGCCGTTTGTAATCGCTCTTAGCGACTGCGCTATTTCTTTTTGACGTTCAATTTCGCTCTGCGGAATAAAAATATCGTTCATTAAAATGCAGTTCCCACACAAATAAGATTTTCTTTAAGCCATTTGTTTTCTTCGAACTTCTCGATAGAAACGTAGCCCTTTGATGCCGAAGAATGTAGTATAAGTCCGTCGCCGATGTACATACCGACGTGTCCGGGGAAGAACATCAAATCGCCCTTTTTCGCTTCTTCAAGCGGAATTTCGCGTAAATTTTCGCTCTTTTCAAACTCGGCATCGCGCCAGATGTCTATGCCGTTAAAGCGGTATGCGTTAAAGCAAAGTCCCGAGCAGTCGACACCAAAATGCGTTCTTCCGCCCCAACGGTACTGAACGCCCAAATATTCCTTTGCCGTTTCGACAAGTGATTGGCGGATTTCGTCCTCGGTTTCTTTTTTGATATTCGAAAGAAGCGAAATATGGTTTTTATGAATATAGTAAATACGTTTGCTCGGCAATACGGCAAAACCGTAACGGTCTTCCTTGTGCGAAAAACCGACGTCAACTCTCGCTCCGCGCGGAAGCGTCATCGGAGGCTGAAAATAATTCTTGCCCTCGAAAAGCAAATCGGCAAACGGAGTGACGACGATATGGTTCGCATCGTGGAGCTTTTCAAACAAATTCGGCTTTACTATCCAGCCGGTATATCCGTATTCCGACTTGATTTTGTAAAATCCGCCTACTTCGTCAAGTATTTCGGCTTCCTCGCCGTAGAGCATTTCGTCAACCTGCTCCGCCATAAGCTCGGGCGCAGAATAAATAGGTGCAAAAGGAACGCAAACTACCATAATTTACCAACTTTCAAAACAAATTTTTGGTTTGGATATTACTGTTTAAAACAGAAAAAATAAACTCGAAAGGAGTGTTTTCATGAAAACTTTAAAAATAATTGCTTTAACGTTGCTGTTGTCGATGATTTTCACGGTTTGCGTTTATGCGACCACCGACAGCGAAAAAATCAACTGGAGTTTTAAATCAACAGGAACAAATCAACGCCCGAATATTTTAGGCGGAAAATCCATCCCGCAACTTGAAAATGCACTTTACATGGGCAACGAGGGCGACAAGACGGTTTATCTTACCTTTGACATAGGGTACAGCAACGAAAACCTGATAAAAACGCTTGACGTGCTCAAATCGCACGATATAAAAGCGGCTTTCTTTGTTCTCCCCGGAATTTTGAAATACAGTCCCGAAGTTGTAAAACGTATAGCCGACGAGGGACATTTGGTTTGCAACCACTCCACCACTCACGGTGATATGTCAAAAATAACCGATATCGAAGCTTTTAAAAAGGAGTTAAGCGGAATAGAAGAAAAATACAAATCGGTTTGCGGACTTGAACTTGCCAAATACTTCCGTCCGCCCGAGGGTTCGTTTTCTATAAAAACGCATGAATTTTGCAAAGCTTTGGGATATACCCCTGTTTTCTGGTCGTTTGCCTATGCCGATTGGGATAACAACAAACAGCCAAATCCCGAAAAAGCCAAGGAAAAAATATTCTCGCAGCTGCACGACGGTATGGTCATGCTTCTCCACCCGACGAGCAAAACCAACGCGGATATACTTGACGACGTGATAGTCGAATTCCGCTCTCGCGGATATTCCTTCGGCACGCTTGACGAGTTGGCGGAGAAAACACGCGAATAAAAAACATTATTCAGTATATTATACTCCAAAACATCAAACAAATCAATAGAAAACAGAATAATCGCACATTTTAAATTCGCCTCTTGCATAGGGTAATTATAGCCGAACAAAAACACTTCACGTTCGGCTATTCTTGTAAGAGGTGTTTTTTATGCTGTCTTTTCTTTTGAACATAGTTTCCAAGTGCTTTTGCTTTATTTTAAGAACGTCGGACACCCACTCGTTCCCACCTCCGTTGTCGAAAGAGGAGGAACGCGAACTGTTCTTGCGTGCCCGAAACGGTGATTTGTCGGCGAGAAACAAGCTAATCGAGCATAATTTAAGGCTTGTCGCACATATCGTAAAGAAATATTACACCACCTACCCCGACCAAGACGACCTCGTTTCGGTCGGAACGGTTGGACTTATAAAGGCAATCGACAGTTTTAAAATCGAAAACGGAGCGAGGTTTGCGACCTACGCGGGCAAATGTCTGCAAAACGAGATTTTGATGTACTTCCGTTCGCAAAAAAAGCACGCAGGAGTAACCTCGATAAACGACCCCGTCGACGTTGACAAAGACGGAAACCCATTGACCTATCTCGAAATAATCGCCTCCCCCGACGATATAGTCGATTCTATCGACCGCAAGATAAAGCTCGAAAAGATAGCAAAAGCAATCAAGACGGTATTAACCGACCGCGAACGCAAAATTATGACTCTGCGTTACGGACTGAACAAAAGCGGACGTCACTATGCCCAACGCGACGTCGCAAAGATGCTTGGTATTTCGCGTTCTTACGTGTCACGCCTCGAAAAAAGCGCAATCGATAAGATACGCGAGTATTCGGGAGAATAGTGTTCGATAAAAATGGGTTTTTCTGGGGTAAATGTCTCACTCCCTACAAGGGTTCTTTTAAAATTAGACGTTAACAATAAAAATGTCGCAAGGCAAAACCTTGCGACTTTTTGTTTATGGATTTCAATCGACT
>JAZRUB010000156.1:0-5220 GCA_045652305.1 Eubacteriales bacterium | reverse complement strand
GGTCGAAAGTGCCGTCTTCAGCCATTTTGTTAAGGTTGTGAAGCTTCTGGATAGACTTTTTGATAGTCTTGAAGTTGGTGAGCATACCACCGAGCCAACGTACGTTTACATAGTACATTTCGCTTCTGAGAGCTTCTTCCTTGATTGCATCCTGAGCCTGCTTTTTGGTGCCGACAAAGAGGATATTACCGCCTTCAGCGGCGATGTCACGAATAAAGAGATAAGCTTCTTCAACCTTCTTAACGGTTTTCTGAAGGTCGATGATGTAGATGCCGTTTCTCTCGGTGAAGATGTATTCTGCCATCTTCGGGTTCCATCTTCTCGTCTGGTGACCGAAATGTACACCTGCTTCGAGAAGCTGTTTCATGGAAATAACTGCCATGTTTTACTCCTTCGGGTTTTTACCCGCCACCGCATTTTAGATTTACCTGCCAAAAACGCGAAAATTTCGCGCACCCGTGCAAGGCATATACGGTGTGTGTATTTTGCCTTTCGCAAAAGCCTTATGATTATATCACAGAAAATACCAAAAATCAATGGTTTTTAATCAAAATATTCCTCTTTTTAATATATTTTTGTCATGGTTTTTTATTTAAAATACACAAAATGCGTAAAATTTCGCCCACGACAAAAATCAACGCTTCCCAGTTCGAAATGGGAAGCGTTGTAAAAACGAAATTATATCGGTTTTGTAATTTCTTATCGACGATTGTTTTTCTTGACAACCTTAATAAACATAACACCGATAACCGAAATGCCCGTGAACATGATAAAGTACATTATCGCCACCTGCCAAGCGGGCGGTTCGGAGCTTGTTGTTTGTACGTTGTTTGAGTTGTCACCACCGTCAACCGTTTCGGCAAGAGGGGTAAGAACACATAACGCCGTAACTATTAAAATCGCTAAAATAATTAGAAAACTTCTTTTCATAAAAAACTTAATTAGAGAAGCGACTTAACGGGTTTACCTTCTTCAAGACAAGCGAAGATGTATTCACAGCACATAAGGAATCTGGGATGGTGGAAAGGACCTTTCCACATAGAACCCTTTTGTCTGTGAGAAACGGTACCGTCCTTGTGGAGATAGCCGTACCATTCGCCGTATTCCTTGTCAGCAAAGTGACCGAATGCATAGAAGTGAGCTTTTTCAAACCATTTCCAGTACTTTTCGTCACCTGTAATGCTGTATGCAAGAAGGGTAGCGATACATGCTTCGTTGTGTACCCACCAAAGCTTCATGTCGTGTTCGAGCTGTTCGCAGGGACGACCGCTTACGTCGGTGAAGTAAATGAATCCGCCGTATTCCTTGTCCCAACCCCATTCGAGAGAGCAGTCAAGAATCTTCAATGCATTAGCGAGAAGTTCCTTGTCACCGGTGTAAATAGCCTGGTTCATCAAGAACCAGCTGTTTTCCATAGAGTGACCGGGGTTGATGGTTCTGCCTGCAGGATTGTCGATAAATTCGCCGTTAGGACCAACCGTTTCAAGCACACAGTTAAGTTCGGGCTTGTAGTGGATGTTGATGATAACGTCTGCCATTTCCTGAGCAACCTTGGTGTAGTATTCAGCCTTTTCAGGGTCAGCACGTCTTAATGTTTGGGCGCTGCTGATAAGTACCATGGGAATAGAAACCGCACGTTCTTCGCGAGTGGAAGCATAGCTCTTGGGAGTGATTTTAAAGGGGTCGGTGCTTCCGTCGTGGAAGATAGAAAGCATCATTTCGAAGCATTCTTCTGCTTTTCTCAATGCTTCCTTGTCGCCTGTCATTACCGAGTATTCAGCCATCGACAAAACGTAGAAACTTTCGGTAAAGAAGTAACGGCGCTTTCTCAAAGGCAAACCTTCCTTTGTGAGAGTGAAGTACATTCTGCCGTCTGTGTCAGCGATGTGCTTGTCAATGAAATCCTTGCCAAATTTTGCAGCTTCTTCCCATTCGGGCTTAACGCCGTAAAGATTGCAAAGACGAGAGAAAGTCCAAAGACATCTGCCTTGGAACCAACCCGACTTGTCGGTGTTGTAGGCTTTGCCTTCTCTGTCAACGCTGGTGATGTAACCACCGTTTTCCTTGTCAAGAAGGTCGCTGTTCATCCAGAAGGGAATACAGTCCTTCATAAGTTGGTCGTTGTAAAATTTGCGGTATGATGCGAAAGTTGCTTTATCCATAAAAGTTTACCTTTCTGTATTTTTTTCTATATTTTAACTCTAAAGTTGATATATGTCAATAAAAATGTCTGTTTTTGGTTAATGTAAATTGACAAAACTATTTTGTGGTGATATAATTGGTAGGAAATACTTAAAGAGGAATGTTTCAAATGAGGAAAATATTGTTGCTCACGCTGACGGTAATGCTCTGCTTTACCCTCTGCTCATGCGAAGCACTTTTAAACAAAGCTAAGTATATGGTGACCGGTGAAGAGCCAGAACCCAAAGAAGAGGGCTATTTAGCAACGCTCGAGAATGATGAATATTCTTATGAAGTGTATGAAGAATACATTAAAATAATCAAATACATCGTCGAGAATGGCGATGGCGAAGTTGTTATCCCGTCCGAAATCGACGGCAAACCCGTCACTAAAATCGGTTCGTTGTGTTTTTACGATTTAAAAACAAACGTCGTTTCGGTAGTTATACCCGATTCGGTAACCGAAATTGAAGAAAGTGCGTTCTATTACGCGGATAAACTTACATCTATTGAAATTCCAGATTCTGTAACAACTATCGGCACTCGTGCATTTGCATGGTGTAACGCTCTTGAAAAGATTACGTTTGGCGCAAACGTAACGGCGATTCCCGAATATTGTTTCAACCATTGCGAGTCACTTCTTACACTTACTGTTCCGTCGACAATAAATAAAATAGGCGTTCGTGCCTTTTCGTATTGTGAAAACCTTACTGATGTAGTGATTGCAAAAGAAGTCACGGAAATAGGCAACCTTGCGTTTGCGGGTTGTTTGTCGTTGCAGTTTGTAACGTTTGAAAATCCCGATGTAACGCTTGGAACGAATCTGTTTGAAAAATGCGAAAATGTTGTTATAATATCTCCCGATAATTCAAACGCGAAAACATATTGCGTAGAAAACAATTTGCGTTGGAGTACCTCGAAAGATATCGAAGCTGTTATTTTGGGCGGTGATGAATCCTCTCCCGAATCAACCGACAGCAGTGTTCAAGAATAATATAAAAGATATTCAATCTGAAAGGATTATTATAAAATGCAACCCATCTCTCTTAACGAAATCCGTAAAAAGTATCTCGAATTTTTTGAAAGCAAGGGACACCTCTGCTTGAACTCGTTTCCGTTGGTTCCGCAGGATGACGACTCGTTGCTTTTGATTAACGCAGGTATGGCACCTCTCAAAAAATATTTCACAGGAGAACGTGTTCCGCCTCGTAAGCGCATAACCACATGCCAAAAATGTGTTCGTACTCTCGATATTGATAACGTGGGTAAAACTGCACGTCACGGCACTTTCTTTGAAATGCTCGGTAACTTCTCGTTTGGCGACTATTTCAAAGAAGAGGCAATTCCTTGGGCGTGGGAGTTTCTCACCAAGGTAATGGGTATCCCCGAAGACCGTTTGTACCCCAGTATCTATCTCGAAGATGATGAAGCATTTGATATTTGGGTTAAAAACGGTATACCTGCCGAAAGAATAGTTAGATTCGGTAAGGAAGATAACTTCTGGGAAATCGGTTCGGGTCCTTGCGGCCCTTGCTCCGAAATATACTTTGACAGAGGCGAAAAGTACGGTTGCGGTAAACCCGATTGTAAGGTCGGTTGCGACTGTGACAGGTTTATAGAAGTTTGGAACATCGTGTTCACTCAGTTTGATAGCGATGGCAATGGTACTTATACCCGTCTTGCACACCCCAATATCGATACAGGTATGGGCCTTGAAAGACTTGCTTGCGTAATGCAAGACGTAGGCAACCTTTTTGAAGTTGATACTAACAGAAGTATTCTTAATAAGGTTTGCGAACTTTGTGGTAAGGAATATAAGGGAAGTGCATCGGATAACGACGTTTCTATCCGTGTTATTACCGACCATATCAAAACCGCTACCTTCCTTATCGGTGACGGTGTTATTCCGTCTAACGAGGGTAGAGGCTATATCCTTCGCCGTGTTCTCCGTCGCGCTGCACGTCATGGCAGATTGCTCGGTATTAAGGGTACCTTCCTCGGTGAAGTTTGCGATGTTGTAATTGCCAATAACGGTGACGCATATCCCGAACTTTCCGAACGTCAGGAATATATCAAAAAGACCATCAAGGCAGAGGAAGACAGATTCGCTCAAACACTTGATGCAGGTCTTGCTATTCTTGAAAAAATGATTAAAGAAACCGAAGCGAATGGCGAAAAAACGCTTTCGGGTGAAAACGTATTTAAACTTTACGATACTTATGGATTCCCGATTGACCTCACAAAAGAAATCACCGAGGAAAAGGGAATAGACGTTGATGAAGAAGCGTTCCGCACACTCATGCAGGAACAGAAAAAACGTGCACGTGAAGCGAGAGCAAACATCGACGCAGGCTGGGCAGGCGATGCTCTTTCGATGATTGATAAATCGAAAGCAACCGAGTTTGTCGGCTATACCGAAAACGAATGTGAATGTAATATCGAATATATTATCGCCGATGGCGAGGACGTAGGCGTTCTTTCGGGCGGTAAGGCTACCGTTATTCTCGACAAAACACCTTTCTATGCCGAAGGCGGTGGACAGGTTGGCGATATCGGACGTATCGTTACCGATAAAGGCGTATTTAAGGTATGCGATACCAAGAAGACCCCCGAAGGTCAGTATCTCCACATCGGTCAAATGGAAGAGGGCACTATCGAAAAGGGTACTGCAACTGCAAAGATTTGCACCACCCGTCGTAACGCAATCCGCCGTAACCACTCGTCACTCCACCTTTTGCAAGCTGCATTGCGTGAAGTTTTGGGTACACACGTAGAACAAGCAGGTTCTTACGTAAACGACGAATACGGTCGTTTTGACTTCACTCACGGCTCTGCTCTTACCGAAGAAGAAATCAAACAGGTTGAACTTTTGGTAAATAACCAAATCCTCACAAATAATACCGTAACTACCGAAATAATGACTCCCGACGAAGCACGTGCAAAAGGCGCAATGGCGTTGTTTGGTGAAAAATACGGTTCTTCGGTTCGTGTTGTTTCGATGGGCGATTATTCTGTTGAACTTTGTGGCGGTACACACGT
>JAZRUB010000155.1:0-2866 GCA_045652305.1 Eubacteriales bacterium | reverse complement strand
TTTCCGCCGTTATTAATCATACTGCGGAACAAGTCGCCCTCGGTTACCGTTCCAACGTAAACTCCATCGGGCGATATTACGGGTATAGCGCGATATTTATGAAAAGTCATTTTTTCAAAGCCGTTACGTACCGTAGCAGACGAATCAAGATATGCTACGTTACTTTTCGGTGTAAGGAAACGCATTATATTTATCATTACCGTTCCTCCGTTAAATATATTTTTCAAACAGGCATTTCAAGGTGTCGTGAACGTGTCGTAAAACCATAGTTTTCATAAAAATCCATGGCTGATTCATTAAACTCCCACACATTAAGCATTATAAAACGGCATTGTTTTTCTTTCGCATACAATGACGCTTTATCAAGCAACATCTTCCCTATTCCCATACGTCTAAACGATTCGTTAACGCACAAGTCGTCAACATAAAGAGTTAATCCGTTGCCCTCTTTGATAACGTCGCAGAATATATAACCAACGACTTCGGTTTTATATTCCGCAACAAAAACGCCGTTATCGGTTGATTTCAAGCGTTCATGAACTTGTTCCAACGTGTACTTGCTTGTGAGGTCTGCAAAAATATCTGGTCTGCCGTTTTTATGAAGCTCTGCGATTACACGCAACAATTCGTATACCGCATTACTGTCTTTTTCCGCAGATTCGCGGATAATTACGTTATTGCTCATTTTTTATTCTCTTGTAGGTACAGAAATAAAATGACATATCGGATTCAGTATCGGTTTCAGGGGTTGTTTTTTGTTCTTCTCCTACAGAAACCAGTTCCCATTCGGGTGAAGAATCCAAGTTTTCGAAAAATGCATCGCTTTCGAAACTTTTGTCAAACTTCGTAACGTAAGCGGTATCGCAATAAGGTAACAATTGGCTATACACGGTTGCTCCGCCGATAACAAAAACCGAATCGGTATCATAGTCCGTTACCTTAGACAAAAGTTCCTCGATCGAGCGCACCATAACAGCACCCTCGGGCGCATACTCGGGGTTACGCGACAAAACTATATTGGTTCTATCCTTTAACACCTTTCCGTTAGGAAAAGTAGACAACGTCTTTGAACCTAATATAACTACGTTGCCTTTGGTTAAACTTTGAAAATATTTAAGGTCGGCACGTACGCGTGCGAGAAGTTCGCCTTTGTTGCCTATACCCCAATTTTTATCTACTGCTACAACAAGTTTCATTTATTCACCTATACCGCAACAGGAAATCTTCCGATTTTTTCACCGTGAACATAGTTTTCAACCGTAAAGCTTTCGGGTGTGAACTGATAGAAATCGGTAATTGTCGGGTCGAGCGTAACCTTGGGTGCAGGGAACGATTCGCGCTTTATAAGTTCCTCTACTATCGGAATGTGTCTATCATAAATGTGTGCGTCCGCGATAACGTGTACGAGTTCGCCGTACTGAAGTCCCGACGCCTGCGCCAACATCATAACAAGTGCGGCATACTGAGCAACGTTCCATGCATTTGCCGCCAACATATCCTGCGAACGCTGATTTAAAATAGCGCAAAGTTTGCCGTCAACAACGTTAAAGGTCATAGAATATGCACAAGGATAAAGCGCCATTTCCGAAAGGTCAGAAAAGTTATACATATTTGTCATTATGCGACGTGAGCAGGGGTTATTTTTAAGGTCGTACAGCACACGGTCAACCATATCAAATTCGCCCTCGCGATATTTATGTTTGACGCCCATTTGATAGCCGTATGCCTTGCCGATTGAGCCGGTTTCATCTGCCCAAGCGTCCCATATCTTACTATTCAAATCATTAACGTTATTGGATTTCTTCTGCCATATCCAAAGTATTTCATCCACCGCTTTTTCAAGTGATATAGGGCGGATAGTGAGAAGCGGAAATTCCTTGCTAAGGTCATATCGATTCACTACGCCGAACTTTTTTATGGTATATGCAGGTTCACCGTCTTCCCAATGGGTACGGACACGTTCGTCACGGACTACCGTTCCGTTCGCAATTATATCTTTACATGTTTCTATAAACGCTTTATCTGCTGAACTCATATTTACGCCTCGCTTTCGTGTCTTACTATATATAATTATGATAACACCAAGGAACACTTTTGTCAAGGAAAGGAAACGCACTATTTCAGCAAAAATAACACCGCCGATAATTCTCGGCGGTGGTTGGTTTTATTCGGGAATAAATTTAGTTACGACTCTTTCTTCGCCGTTTGCATTTGTCATTGTAATTACAGCGTATTTGTTGCCGACGTCTCGGAAATAAGAAAGATATGATTTATTCAATATTTCGTCCCATTCTTCCTTAGGTACTTCGCCAAAGTCGTATATCATATTGTACAGATTTTTATAATGTGAATCGAATTCAAAAACGTTAAAGTTATAATAAGCCATATATGCACGGTCAATAGCCATTTCCTTTATGTCTTTTCTTTCGCCGTAGTAATTATAAGAGTATAGTTTTATCGACTTGATTTCATAGGAAGCGTTAAATATCTCCGATAACCCCTTGGATTCAAGGAAAGAAAGTATATTCGTATCGTTTTTATAAACCGCTATATAATCGGGGAATCCCAGCGTAGCTTCGCTATTAGCATTCGGTTTATTATACCACAATACGCCGAGGCAATCTTCAGTAGGATGATACTCTTCGTCAATAGGTTCTCCGAGTTTATCCGCACATATTGCTTCAAGTAGCGTTATCTTTTCGTCGGTTGTTAAAGAGATTTCTGTTGCGTCGGAAAGCAAATTGTTAGATGCATGAAAT
This sequence comes from Eubacteriales bacterium, assembly GCA_045652305.1. Classification (GTDB taxonomy): domain Bacteria; phylum Bacillota; class Clostridia; order Oscillospirales; family CAG-382; genus Coliplasma. The sequence goes on along the minus strand of JAZRUB010000155.1, from coordinate 107 downwards.
GAAAATCTGTCGTAATCGACAACCAGTTCACCCGATTCGTCGTAATAAGGTTTGCCGTTACCCGATTTTATTACGTCTTCAAAATATTCACGGTAAGCAAACGTATT
>JAZRUB010000154.1:0-7962 GCA_045652305.1 Eubacteriales bacterium | reverse complement strand
AAAATTAGCAAGCACAATTATGGAACACCATAAAAGTCTTGCAATAAAACGTCCGCCCGGGTTAATGCGACTCTCCTCGCATTACGCCGTGATGTCGAGCGACCGAGCGTACATTGAATAAGCGTACGCTGCTACTCCCTTTTATGACCATATATTACCATAAATATTCTTGAGTGTCAATATAGTTTTTATTCAAAGAATTGTAATAAAGTACTGATATACTTGACAAAGTGGGGTAGGTTATAATATAATGATTTATTATTATTTGTAATGTATTTAAGGAGGCTTCGAATGGATACTAACCTTCTTGCCGAACTGCTTTATCCCAATATAAAAACTATGCCGCAGGATATCGAGGACCGTTATCCTCCGCGTAACCTGCCCGAGGGCGCAAAGGTAACACGTTTGGCTCCCAGCCCTACGGGTTTCTTGCATATCGGTAACCTTTACGGCGCATTGACCGATGAACGTCTTGCACATACGTCGGGCGGTGTGTTCTATTTAAGAATCGAAGATACCGATGCTAAACGTACCGTTCCTAACGGTATCGCAATAATTATAGAAACGCTTGCGAAATTGGGCGTTGAATTTGACGAGGGCGCAGTAATTGATGGCGATAAAGGCGACTACGGACCTTACCACCAAAGCGACCGTGCGGAAATATATCAAACCTATGCAAAGCAACTTATCCGTGAGGGTAAGGCATACCCTTGCTTCTGCACCGAGCAGGAATTAGAAGCAATCCGTGCAAAGCAAGAGGCTAATAAACTAAACCCCGGTTATTACGGCGAGTTTGCGTTGTGGCGCGATGCACCTATCGAAAAGATACAGGAGAAACTAAACGAGGGTGCGCCTTTTGTGCTTCGTTTCCGTTCGGAAGGAAGTATCAATAATAAATTCAAGTTTAATGACCAAATCAAAGGCGATATCGACGTAACCGAAAACGATATCGACCACGTAATATTAAAAAGCGACGGAATCCCGACTTACCACTTCGCACACGCGGTTGACGACCACCTGATGGGAACAACCCACGTTGTCCGTGACGAAAGCTGGCTTTCCACCTTGCCGTTCCATATCCAACTATTTAAGGCGTTGGGCTTCAAAATGCCTAAGTATTGCCATACCGCACAGGCACTTAAATTGGATAACGGCAATAAGCGTAAGATTTCCAAACGTAAAGACCCCGAATTCGGTCTTGCATATTATCATGCACAAGGCTATCCCGTTTCGGCGGTACGTGAATATTTGTTGACGATGCTCAACTCCAACTTCGAGGAATGGCGTCTTGCTAACCCCGATTTGCCTCTTGAAGACTTTAAGTTCACTACCAAAAAGATGAGCGTTTCGGGATTTTTGTTCGACCTCGATAAATTGAACGATATTTCCAAAAACGTCATCTCTCGCATGACAGCCGACGAGGTTTATGATTTCACCCTCGCATGGGCGAAAGAGAATGATACCGAATTTGCAAATATTTTGGAATCCGACCGCGATTACGCCGTAAGAATACTTTCTATCGGCAGAGGCGGAAAGAAACCGCGTAAGGATATCGCACTCTGGAGCGAGGTTAAGAACTATATGTCGTTCTTCTATGACGAACTGTTCGAGAAGATTGACGCTATACCCGATAACTTCGATTCTGCCGACGTTTCTGCCGTTTTGGAAGCGTTCAAGAACAGCTACGACGAAAACGCCGAGCAAAGCGAATGGTTCAATAATATCAAGATAATCGCCGAAGCTAACGGCTTCTGCCCCGACATGAAACAGTATAAAGCTGACCCCGCTGCGTTCAAGGGCTCTGTTGCCGACGTAAGTATGTTCTTGCGTGTTGCGGTAACCGGCAGAATGAACTCTCCCGATTTGTACGAGGTTATGCAAATCCTCGGCAAAGAACGCGTGATTGATAGGATTTCTTAAGGAGAATAAAATGGAATCAAGCAATTTCATACATGAAATAATAGATAGCGATATTGCAAAAAATCCCGATTTAAAGGTTCATACGCGCTTTCCGCCGGAACCTAACGGATATTTGCATATCGGACATTGCAAGGCGTTGGTAATAGACTTCTCAACCGCACTCCGTTACGGCGGTATGTGTAATCTGCGTATGGACGATACCAACCCCGCAAAAGAAGATACCGAGTTTGTCGATGCGATAAAAGAGGATATTCATTGGCTCGGATTCGATTGGGAAGATAGATTCTTCTACGGCTCCGACTATTTCGAAGAAACCTACAAATTAGCCGAACAGCTTATCCTAAATGGTGATGCTTACGTTTGCGAACTAACCCCCGACCAGTTCAGCGAGTACAGAGGCGACCTGCAAAGACCTGCCGTGTCGCCCTACCGCGACAGACCGATAGACGAAAGTTTGGATTTGTTCCGCCGTATGCGCGCAGGCGAATTCCCCGAGGGTAAATATACCCTCCGCGCGAAGATAGATTTGGCAAGCGGTAACTTCAATATGCGTGACCCGGTACTTTACCGTATCAGATATATCGACCACCACCGTCAGGGTACAAAATGGTGCATCTTCCCGATGTACGACTTCGCGCATCCTATTCAGGACGCACTCGAGGGTATAACCCACTCGCTCTGTTCGCTTGAATACGAGGACCATAGACCTTTGTATAACTGGGTTATCGAGCATTGCGACGTACCCTCCACACCCCGTCAGATAGAGTTTGCTCGTTTGAATATTACTAATACGGTTATGAGTAAACGTTTCCTTCGTTCGCTCGTTGAAAACAAACTTGTAGACGGATGGGACGACCCCCGTATGCCTACTCTTTGCGGACTCCGCAGACGTGGCTATCCTGCTGCGGCGATACTCGATTTTATCGACCGCGTAGGCGTTGCAAAGAACAATAGCCTTGTCGATATCGCACTTTTGGAACATTGCGTGCGTGAGGAATTAAATAAAACCGCACTCCGCCGTGTTGCCGTGTTCGACCCCGTTAAGGTTACGGTTACAAACTATCCCGAAGATAAGGTCGAATATTTCGAACTTCCCAATAACCCCAACGATGCAGACGCAGGCACACGCAAATTGCCCTTCACGCGTGAACTTTACGTTGAACGCGAAGACGTTTCCATCGACCCGCCTCCCAAGTACTTCCGTATGAAGTTGGGCGGGGAAGTCAGACTCATGGGCGGATATATCGTTCGCGTAGACGAGATTTTGACCGATGATAACGGTAACGTGACCGAGGTTAAATGTACCGCCGATATCGAAACCGGTAACGGTATGCCTGCTGACGGCAGAAAGATAAAAGGAACGATTCATTGGCTTTCCGCAACCGAATGTGCCGAAACCGACGTTATTCGTTACGACAGACTTTTCACCGAAGCGGACATGAACGCTATCGAATCTTCGCGTTACGGCGAATATCTTAACCCCGAATCGAAACAACTCATCAAGGGCGTAAAGATAGAAAAAGCATTGCTTGACGCAAAAGCAGGTGAAAAATTTCAGTTCGTTCGTAAAGGCTATTTCTGCCTCGATACAAAGGATACTTCGGTATTCAATAGCGTAGTCGAGCTTAAAGACAGCAAGAAATTCTAATAATAAAAGAAAACTTCCGCATTTAAATATGCGGAAGTTTTTTGTATGTAATCAGTTACTGGTTTCGGTTAATTCGATTTTGCTCAAAACTATTTTGTCGCCCGACCTTTTGTTTATCGAGTAATTGTAGGTCACACCTGCACCGTCGGTGAAACAAAGTGCCATTTGCGGAGTTGTGCCGACTATCAAAATCGAACCAACTAAATGCTTGTCGGGAGTAAGCTCGTCAAGCGTGTAAAGTACATCGGCTTTGACGTATTTCCCGTTGGTGTCGAGCCTGATTTTATATAGCTCCAAATTGAAAACAGCTTCGCTTGTCTTAAACAGAATCGGGATGTAATTTTCGCCCTCTGCTTTAAACGAGTGATAATCCTTTGTGCTTGCCAAAAATGCGTCACTCGCAATTTCTGCGGTAAATACAAGCTCTTCTTTTATTTCGGTAGACGTTTCGGTAACAATTTCGCTTTCAATGTTTTCTACTTTTTCAAATACAATTTCGTTGTTTTCACCACAAGAGCACAGAAAACTGCAAACTATTAATAACGCAGCAAGAAATAAAACCGTCTTTTTCATCAAAAAACCTCCAAAACCTATTTCGTCAGGTCGTAAGTGCCTAATACGTGTCGTTTAATCATAATATAGTCGATAACCCCGATATCGTCGTTTCCGTTCACCGTCATGGCATGGAATTGACGTTTAACAGGGAAAAACGTGTCAAGACAAGCGCGTTTAACAAGTACGTAATCGGTCGCACCGATGTACCCGTCACCGTCGGCATCACCAAGTAATATCAAGTAAAGCCGTGCACCGTCGAAAGTAAACTGTGTACCCGTACCCGCTATCGAATTGTTTGATAATTTCTTTCCGTTAATATCAATAGCCGAGAATTGATTTGCGCCGTAAGCATCTGCGTAGTACGATACGTCATTTGAAACTGCATTGTCAAAGATAAAATATGTACCGTTTATCCTACGAATATCAAGCAGACAACCGTCTTTTGCATCGGGCTCTGTAAATAGGTTTGCTTTCTTGGGGTTAAAAATCTCTTTTCCGTCATTGTCATACAGAATGTTTCCGCTTGACGTTTTAAAATGCTTGTTCCCGCTTGCAACGGTAACGCGCTCCAATAAAGGATTTCCGTCGAAACAACCGATGGGAATATTCTCAACCGACTTTCCTATAACTACGCTTTTTAAAAAGTTCCCCTTGTCGGCAAAAGCATCAGAGCAAATAGACGTAACGGGGAAAACGTCACCATTGTTCAAACGTATGTAATCGGGAATAACTATATTACTTGCAGGTTGCGTCACGCGTGAAGGCGTTTTGCCGTTAATAAGCGAATAATAATGCTCGACCAATCCGAGAAACTCTTTCCAAAGAGCCGAATTGTTTGCACGCATCCAAAGCGGACAGTCCTTTGCGGTCACGTCGTAGTGCTGAATAACGGCATCGGTCGAAAGTCCGTATCTCGTAAGTAACTCCGCAACGAGCACGGCGGTGTTGCGCAACGATTTTCTAAACCTTGTGTTCACCCAGTTGTCATACGCTCCACCGCTAAACACGAATTTGTTTTCCGAAACATAAGGCGCACCGTTTACACAAATCTCAATACCGATGCTTTGGTAATTGTGACTTGCACCCGAATGGAATCCGACAACCGAATCAGCAAGCGAATGATAAATCACGTTTTCGTCGACCGTGTAATGCCAACTCGATTCGCCGTTCATGTTGTGCATGCGGTAATTGTAACGCTCGGCATCGGTCGATTCTTCAACAGTCGCGGTGTTGTGTATTACAATATATTTTATGTTGTTCGGGACACCCGAATAGTTGAGAGCACCGTCACCGATAAAATCGGTTATAACCTTAACCTCGTTGTCGCTTCCGACTCCCAAATAATAGGTGGTGTTGTCGGTATTGAAACTCGATTTACTCGGCTTTAAGGTGTTGTGCTGTCCTTTTGGCTCGGTTTCCATATCGTATATTTCAGCTACACCCTTGTTTATGCGGTAGACCAAACCTTGATTGTCGTATATAAAACCGTTTCCGTCGCTGTTGGCAGAGAAGGTGTTGCCGTCACTTGCTGCACCGACCTCGTTAATCCAAAGCTCGTAATTGCCGTTACATTCCATAACGGCACGTACGTACCGTGCGGTGATTCCGCTTTTCAAAGTCACGCCGAATACCGCCGACGTGTTGTCTGCATTCAGGTTAGTAACGGTAGTGCCGTTTCCTATATATTCAAAAGATTTTCCGTCGCTCGATGCATAAAACGAAATCTTTTTAGGCATTTCTGCTTTAAAGGAGCTTCCGCGAAACGCGCGAAGATATAAACGGAAAACGTCATTAGCGACAAACCCGAAATCAAGCGTAACAGATGCAGAGTAAGCACTGCTGTTTTTGCTCTTTATTCTGACCCAACCCTCACCTTTTTCGTTACTGCCGATTTTTGCGGAGGTATAAATAAGGTCGGTGAGCATACGTCCGTTATCCGAGCCGTCGTTTGCGTACGTGGCGTTTGTAAGCTCGATTTCATAATCACAATATGCATAAACTGCAGTCATTATCTTGTCTGTCTTTCCGACTTCAACGGTTTGCGAGGCAGATAGCATAAAAAACGAAAAAACAAGAAGATAAATACAAAAAGCTTTAGTAAGATACCTAAAACCCATCTTCTCTCCTTTGATTTTCATACCTTTCACCTCGATTGCTAAAAAACGACAAAATAAGACAAATATGTTAATAAAAGGATAATATCACATAAATGTGTAAAATTCAAGAGGTCTATCCACTTTACAAAACAAAAACGCTGTGATATAATATAATCTGATAAAACAATGGAGGCAGTCAATGAACGAAAACCGTACAGAACAAGATAGGGAAGTTGAACGCAATAACTTGATAGTTACCCGTCGCACGGTGACAATCTTTGCGCTTGTCGTATTTGCGTTTCTTTTGCTCACGCAAATGGAATCTGTCAAAAACGTGTTTAACTGGTTTGCGGATGTTCTGACACCCGTACTTATGGGCGTCATGTTTGCCTACATAATCAACCCTGTATATGTATTTATCGATAAACGCTCGTTTAAATTGCTCTCGAAATCAAAAAGAATTACAAATCGCAAAAAGGAACGCATCTCCCGCGGTTTGGCGGTTTTGGTGTCGGTACTGTTTTTACTTGCCGTCATTGCATTGTTGCTCTTTTTGATAATACCTGAATTTTTGGAAAGCTTTGCGAAGCTTATCGATATTGCCCCCTCGCTGATTCAAAAGGCGCTTGGCTCAATCCGTGCGACAGTTTCGGATAATGCGTTCGGCGAGCATCTCGGTGAATCGCTCGAAACTCTGGCTGCAAATCTTACGGGTTGGATAGGCGGAGAGCTTTCTTCGATTATCGGCGAACTTTTGGAAAGTGCAATTTCTTTGGTTTCTTTCCTTATTAATTTCCTCGTATCTCTCGTTGTCTGCGTTTATGCACTTTTGGAAAAGAAACGCTTTGTTTCACAGATAAAAAAGATACTTTATGCCGTTTTGCCCTGCGCTCGCGCAAACGACGTACTCAATGTTGCCCGTTACGGTAACGAGGTATTTGGTAAATTCATCACGGGCAAGCTCATCACTTCTTCTATCGTCGGAATAGTCACGTTTCTGTTCATGACGATAATGTCTATGCCGTATGCGCTTCTTTCGGCAGGCATCATCGCCATAACCAACGTAATTCCGTTCTTCGGTCCCTTTATCGGCGGTATACCCACTGCCTTTATCGTGTTGTTGACCGATGTTCGTCAGGGCTTGATTTATGTAGTTTTCCTTGTTGTGCTTCAACAGTTGGAGGGCAATATAATCGAACCGATGATTATGGAAGACCGCACCGGCGTTTCTAAATTCTGGATTACTGTTGCCTTGCTCTTCTGCGGTGGCGTGTTCGGCTTGGCAGGAATGATATTCTCGGTTCCCTTGTTCGCGGTACTGTTCTATTGCATCAAGGTTGCGGTCGAACGCAGTCTTACCAAAAAATCATTGCCTGTATCCAGTTCGGAATATTTAAAAGTTTCGGCTATTGACCCTCAAACCCGTGAGATATATCCCATGCACGAAAAAGAAAAGAAACGTACGATTCGTGAGCATTTCGCCGAAATCCGCGCTCGCAAGAAAAATAAAAACGATACCGAAGATAATAACGATTAAATAATAATAAATATAATAAATATAACAACGCTTCTGTTTAAGAAGCGTTGTTTTTTGCTTAAAGTTAGAGCAAGAGAAACGAAGTTATTTTTGACGAAAAGCGAGCGTAGGCGTACAACTGTACGGTAGTCGAGCTTTTCGTCAAAGCACTTGAAAATATATTGAAAATTAATTTTCCTTATATAGTAATGTGAGCTTCAAAAATA
>JAZRUB010000153.1:0-1945 GCA_045652305.1 Eubacteriales bacterium | reverse complement strand
CTCTCTTGCATCTCACATGGCTAAGCGTTTATCTGAAGTTCGCAAGAACGGTACACTCCCCTACCTCCGTGCTGACGGTAAAACTCAGGTTACCGTTGAATACGAGGATAACAAGCCCGTTCGCGTTGATGCTATCGTTGTTTCTTCGCAACACGCAGAAAGCGTAACTTTGGAGCAGATTCGCGAAGACATCATCCGCGAGGTTATTATCCCCTCTGTTCCCAAGGAATATATGGACGATAACACCAAGATTTACGTCAACCCGACAGGACGTTTCGTTGTAGGCGGTCCTCACGGCGACAGCGGTCTTACCGGCCGTAAGATAATCGTTGATACATACGGCGGATACGCTTCTCACGGCGGCGGCGCATTCTCGGGTAAGGACCCGACCAAGGTTGACCGTTCTGCTGCTTACATGGCACGTTACGTTGCAAAGAATATCGTTGCATCGGGCGCAGCCGACAGATGCGAGGTTCAAATCGCGTACGCTATCGGCGTTGCAAGACCTTTGTCGGTTCTTGTCAACACCAACGGCACAGGTAAGGTTACAGACGAACGTCTTGCAGAAATCGTTAACGAAGTATTCGACCTTCGTCCTGCCGCTATTATCGAAACTCTTGACCTTCGCAAGCCCATCTACAAAAACCTCGCTGCTTACGGCCACTTCGGACGTGAAGAACTCGGCGTTAAGTGGGAAATCACCGACAAGGCTGACGAAATCAAAGCAAGAATCTAAAATATCAATAACAAAAGCACCTATGTTTGAGCATAGGTGCTTTTTATATTACTGCGCAGGATAAACGATATATATATCACAAGCATTCATTTGGTAGAGATGGTCGGCATATTCAAAGTTCAATGCCTCACGAATCGAATGTACCATTTCCCAACCGTCGTAATTTTCGCTCACAAAGACGATAACACCGCTTGAGGTATCAACCCCGTCAAACGCCTTATTAATCGCCTCTTGGTTTGTACCGATATCGTACGCGATATAGGATTCGTCTATCATCGAGAACAGCATTATATCGTCAAGGAATCGGTTGTTGTACGAATCGAAGAAATAGAACGCAGGCTTTTCGGTGTTTTCTTCAATATACCTAACTGCGTCTCTGTGCTCGTCATACATCGGAATAGGTTTGATTTTTGCAGCCATCGGAATCAAGAGCATAACGACGGAAAGCATTATCATAATTCCGTTGCGTACCGTTTCGCAGGTCATCGTGCTAAGCACTCGATATAGATAGCACATAACGATAATGAACACCAAAATACATACCGGCAACATATATCTGAGCTCTATCCAAGGTGCCGAAATAGCGGTTATGACAAAATAGAATAACGTCGGAAACGCAATTATAATAAAAGCATACCTCGAACCGTCACAGACGTGTCCGTATTTTTCGCGAACTCGCTTGTAAAGGTGAACCAACGCAATAAGACCCAATATCGCAAAAAGCATACAGTTAAATACCGAAACCGAAACCTCGCCTATAAAGTCAAAAATATTTCGGTATTTAGACGGGTCAACAAGATTTTCTATAACCCCCTGCCCTCTGTAACCAAAGAACATGTGGTTTAATGAATGAGGGAATATAATAAGCGAAATAATTGCCGCTATTACAACAGAAATCACGTATTTATAGAGAAGCTTATACTCACTCCGTTCAATATATAGCACCGCAAAAAGCAAAAATAACGCAAAAATAAAGTAAAGATAGAAATAATGCGTCAAGGAACCAAAAAATGCAACTATGCCTATCCCGACCCCATACTTAATCAGTTCTTCGCTGTTTTCATAAAGCAAAATGTGCAGATACACCGTAACAAGAATGTTAAGCGTAGCAAGTGCGTACATACGGATGTAAAGTACACTCGAAACCGACGATAACATAAATACCGAAAGTATCGTCATGAGAACCGACTTTTCTTTTTTGTATGTGCA
>JAZRUB010000152.1:0-4772 GCA_045652305.1 Eubacteriales bacterium | reverse complement strand
GAGGAGCACGTGGCGGAGGTAAAAGCTGGGCGATGAGAATGAAGCTAATCTTACTTGCACTCAATTACGACGGAATACAGATTCTCTTGCTTCGGCGCACACTTGCCGAATTGCGTGAAAACCATCTTCTTCCCATGATGGCGATATTAAAGGGAGTCGCAAAGTATTCCTCGGTCGAAAAGGAGTTTCGGTTTCACAACGGTTCGAGAATCAAGTTGGGCTACTGCGACAGCGAAAACGACGTTTTACAGTTTCAAGGTCAGGCTTACGAGGTCATCGGTCTGGAAGAAGCAACACACTTTACGGAATTTCAGTTTCTTGCCCTCACCGAGAGCAACCGAGTAAGCGGAAACATGAAGATTAAGTTTTCACCGCGAATGTATTTCACCTGCAACCCCGGTGGTGTCGGGCACGAATGGGTGAAGCGGAGATTTATCGACCGCGAGTTTCGCGGTAGCGAAAAAGCAGACGATTATCTGTTTATCAAGAGCTTGGTGTTTGACAATAAATATATTATGGAAAACAACCCCGAATATCTTGATACGCTTATGAATCTGCCCGAGGTGCGAAGAAAAGCCATGCTTTACGGCGACTGGGATGCCTTCGAGGGTGCCTTTTTCCCTGAATTTAACCCAAGCAGGCACGTAGTCTACGGCAAAGCAGACATACCCGAAATCGCATTGCGCTTACGTGCGCTTGACTACGGACTTGACATGACGGCTTGTCTTTGGTGCGCGGTTGACCAAAAAGGCAGAATCACCATCTACCGAGAGCTTTACGAGAGCAATTTATTGCTCTCCGAGGCGGCAGACAAGATACTGTCGCTAACCGAAAAGGGCGAAAAAATACGTTACACCGTAGCATCGCCTGACCTTTGGAACCGACGTCAGGAAAGCGGAAAAAGCGGTTTTGACATCATGAGTAAGCGTGGACTTACCCACATGATAAAAGCCGACAACAGCCGTATCGCAGGTTGGCGAATCGTAAGAGAATACTTGAAATCAGGCGAATCGTTTGGTGGAGAGGCGAAAATTGTTATCACGAGTGACTGCAAAAACCTCATTCGTTGTCTGCCGTTGTTGCGGTTCGACGATAAAATCCGCGAGGACGCATCAAGCACCCCGCACGAAATAACCCACGCCCCCGAAGCGTTGCGTTACGCGCTTATGTCACGTCAACCGAAAACACCTCCGAAACAAAGAAATTCCTACACCTCTAACATCTACACATTCAACACCGTGACGAAGGATTCAGACAGCGAGTTTGCCGAATTTATCGGTTACACGAAAGGAGAACGATGAAAAACAAAAACAACGCCTTTACCGAAGAATGGCTTCTTTACGAGAAAGGCAAAGAGTATAACTACTCGATTAATCTTTATGAAAAAGTGAACACAGTTGAGCGTTTTTACAGAGGCGACCAATGGGATGGGCTCAACGCAGGAGGTTTGCCCACACCGGTGTTCAATATCTTTAAGCGCATTATAGGCTTTTTCACAAGCAGTATAATGCAATCGCCTATCAAGATGCGCTATTCTTTTGCAACACCCGTAAGCGGTGTCGGTTTTGGCGAGGAGGAAGCGAATATCGCCTCTGACAAGCTCAACGCTATCGTCGATATGCGTTGGGAGAAAAACAAAATGAATGACTTAATCGCTTCGTCGCTGACCGATGCCGCTACCTCGGGTGACGCGGTATGCTATACCTACTGGGATTCCGATATCAAGACGGGACAAGCCTTTTTAGGCGATTTCAAAAGTGTGCTTATCGACAACACGAACGTCTTTTTCGGTGACCCGAACTCGAAAAACGTGCAAAAACAGCCTTATATCCTCATCGCACAGCGCGAAACCGTATCTGACCTTATCAAACAGGCAAAAAAGAACGGCAGACCGAAGGATGAGATAGACAAAATTCTTCCCGACGACGATACCTCCACCCAGTCGGGCGATATGGCAAAGCACGAGCTTGAGGGCACGAAATGTATTTCGCTTATCAAGCTTTGGAAAGACGAAAACGGGCAGGTTTTGTACCGAAAATCGGTTAAGAACGCGATTATCAAGGACGAAACCGAAACCATGCTTTCGCTTTATCCGATAGCATTCTTTAACTGGAGTGCGGTTAAAAATTCATGGCACGGACAGTCTGTCGGCACAGGACTTATCGAAAACCAAATTTTCATCAACAAGGGCTTTTCGATGGTGATGAAGCACATGATGGACACCGCATTCTCGAAAGTCGTTTACGACTCGACGGTGCTTGACGGCTGGTCGGACAGAGTCGGCGAGGCGATTGCCGTAAACGGCCCCGTTGAAAACGTCGCAAAGGTCATCACCCCCGGTGCTATGCAGTCGGGTATGCTTGACGTAATCCAAATGGCAATCATGAACACAAAAGAGTTCATGGGTGCGACCGACGCGGCGCTTGGCGACGTTGCCCCCAACAACACGAGTGCGATTTTAGCACTTCAGAACGCATCTGCGGTTCCGCTTGAAAACGTCAAGCGCAACCTGCATCAGTTTGTCGAGGACATCGGACTTATCTGGCTTGACTTTATGTTTTCCTACTACGACGACAAACGACTTGTCGCAACTGCAAAAGACGGAAAAGACGAATACGTGTCATTTTCGCTTTCGAAGTTTAAGGACTTTATCTTTGATTGCAAGGTCGACGTCGGCGCAAGCAGTTATTGGAGTGAAATAAGTGCATTGAACACACTTGATTCACTTCTTAAGCTTGGCAAGATAAGCACCACGCAGTACCTCGAACGAATCCCCGACGGACTTGTGCCCGACAGGGACAAACTTATTGAAGAAATACGCTCGGCTGAAAGTACCGAGCAGGAAGGAATGGTTAAAACACAACTTGAAACGAATCAATAACGAACAAATACTCGACACGATTTACGACCTTGCCGACGGCATGGGATTGAGAATCGACCAATTCTTGGAAAGGATTGAGGAGGAATTCGGCGAACAGCCGATAGACACCTCGAATCTACCGAGCGAGGTCGTAGACGAATTAATGACAGCGCGTGAAAACAAAAAGCGCGAACGCAAGGAGGCACGCAACAAAAAGAGCGAAGCCGAAATGAGCGAAGAGATTAAAAAGTTCCGCGAAACCTTCCCCGACGTGTCGGCAGATATGATACCCGACTCGGTCTGGGAGGAGGTACAAAACGGTGCGTCCCTCACCCATGCGTATGCATATCACCTTATTTCCTCGGAGTCGCTAAACCGTCATGCCGATGCCGTTAACCAAAGAAACAGCAACGCAGGCGCATACGCTACCTCCGACGGTTCAACCGAGCCTGTCTTTACCAAGGAACAGGTCGAAAAAATGAGTGGCAAGGATATCAAAAACAACTACAAGGGTATTCTTAACGCTATGAAAAACTGGAAATTCAATTAATTCAGAAAAGGAGAATTTACATTGGCTAACTACAACAGTATCGAAAAAATTATTTCCGCAGAGATTCTTCGTACCAACGAAGACAACCTTTTAGCAAACACCGTATGTAACACAAGCTTTTCGGGCGATATAAAGAACCGAGGCGACAGCGTGGTGTTCATCGGTCTTAACGACCCCACCGTATACGACTACGAGGGTGTAATCACCTACGAGGATATCGACGATTCCTCGCTTCAGCTTCTCATCGACCAGGACAAGGCGTTTTCCTTTAAAATCAAGGATATCGAAGCACTCCGTTCCTCTATCGGTCTTGAAGACAGCCAGACAAAGAGAGCAAGCTATCTCTTGAAGAACGAAGTCGACACCTACGTGTTCTCGCTCTATAACGAGGCCGGCAAGGTGATGGATGCGGTAAGCGCTACTCCCGAAAACGTGCTTCAGACCATCGCTACGATGAAGCAGACACTCGAAGAAGCAAACGTACCCGACGGCAGAACCTGGATTGTCGTACCTCCCTTTATCAAGACCAAGCTCATGCTCGCAGGCATTAAGTTCCAGATAAACAACGGTGTCAACGGTACCGGCGCGGTTGCGTTCACCGACGAGCTCGGTTGCGACATCTACGTTTCGAACCAGCTCTCTGTCGAAGACGGCGAAACCATGATGCTTGCAGGCTCTTATTCCGCGATTGCGTATGCTGAACAGGTGCTCGAAACTCAGGTGCTCGACAGACTTGAAAACTCGTTTGACAAGGCTGTACGTGGCAGACTCGTATTCGGTGCAAAGGTTATCAAGCCTTCAGAACTCGTTTGCTGTCCCGTCACCGACGGCGGTAACACTCTTTAATTTTGAAAGGAGAACATAATTAATGGCACAAACTACTCTTACTCCCGTAATTTCAAAAGGTCTTTTCAATGCCGATGCAGGTAAATCCGTATTATTGAGCGGAAGCGGTCAGACCGCAGACCTCGTTTGCGACCTTAGCGGTTGCAAGGATTCTATCATTATGCTTGTCGATATCCCCGTCGGCGGTGAAGTGAAAAACTCCATTAAATTCATGTCCTGCGAGGACAATAAGGACGTAGAAATCGTACTTACAAACGGTCAGCTCAACGTCATTCGCTTCACTACCAAGGGCATAAAGGGCGCAGACGGACTCGGTCACTTCCAGTTCACTACCGAAAACGGCATGGGTATCGACGGTGTAAGCGCAACAATCACCTTGATTAAGTGCGTAGACGTCGTTAACCACTAACTAATCTCCGAAAATCTACGATTTTCGGGGAACGCATAATAAAAAGGGCTGTCGTGTCAAACGGCGCGACAGCCTTTAAATCTTAACAAAGGAGGTAAAAATGACAG
>JAZRUB010000151.1:0-1712 GCA_045652305.1 Eubacteriales bacterium | reverse complement strand
ACGGCTTTGTCGGAATAATTCAATTTTTCGGCAAGTTCGGCTTGTGTCAGCGGAATGCATTTGCGAAGTTCGGTAATATTGTTCGCGATGATCCGTTTGTAATCTTCCATTTCGTCGCACCTCCTTTTTTTTCATAATATCACACAAAGAGCCCCCTTGTCAAGAAGGAAAAACCGTTGGTATTACTTGCTTTTCTACCGTCGGTAGAGAGGTAGAAAAATCACTCTACCGAGCAAACCCCTGACAGTCGGGTGAAAATGCGCGGGTGTAGGTGGACTTTTTTGGCATTGGCGGTTATCATAAAAGCGCAGACCGACGTTGCGAGTTTTTGCACGCCAACGCTTTTCGGTATAACCGAAAAGCCGTCTTTTGAAATGTGATTTTGAAAGGAAGATTGGGTTGAAAAAAATCAAAATTTACGGTGATTCAATTTTGAAAGGTGTTATGTTCAACGAGGAACTTAACCGCTACAAACTTTTCGGCTACCGTTATGAAAAATTGAACGAAAATGGCATCGAGGTGGAAAACAACTGCAAAATGGGCGCGACGATAGACGAGGGATTTGAAATTGTGAAATCCACTCTCGACGATTGCGACAGCGACACCGTGGTGCTTTTTGAATACGGCGGAAACGATTGCAATTTTAATTGGGCAGATGTTTCCGAAAACCCGAGCGGTGAGTTTTTGCCCAACACTCCCGAAGAAAAATTCACCGAAACGTATCTGAAAATCATTGACTACGCGCGTAAAAAAGGAGCAAAAGTTGCCGTTTGTACGCTTGTGCCGATCGATTCGCAAAAATTTATGAACTGGGTATCAAAGGGCTTGAATTACGACAATATTCTTCATTGGCTCGGTGACGTCGAAAAGATAGCGCGTTGGCAGGAATCGTACAGCAAAATGGCTGAGCGCGTTGCCGAAATGGCGCATTGTCATATACTCGACCTACGCTCGATTTTTAAAGACAGAAGCATCAAAGACCTTGTCGGTATCGACGGTATGCACCCCAGCGCAGAAGGTCACACCCTTATCCGCGAAGCGTTGCAAAGAATCATTCTTTCCGATAAGGCGCTTGTTGCGAATGTATAGGTGAGGACAAAAGCAATGCTTTTTGTGTATTTGATAGCCATAATGATAATGTTTACCCCATTCGCGCTGCTTTTTTGGTTTATTCACTCACTTGTTCGATATATAAAAGCACCCAAGGATACGCGTATGCAATATCGCGGGACACTTATAGCATCGTCGGCTATGCTAATAGTCTTTATAGTATTCGCGATATGGCTAAGCATCATAGGTACACACACGATTTCGTTGATGTAGGTCATCATGAAAGAAAATCATTTCAGAATAATTTTTTATGCATTTCTTGCCGTGGGTTCGCTTCTCACTGCTGCTCATATCATATATGCAACATACGCTTATGAAAACTCATCAATAATCTATTTTGTTGCGAAAGAGTTATGGTGGTAAAATGAAGCGGTTTAAACAAGCTTTAATATTAACACTTGTATTGATGATGTTTTTGGCTTTTAATGTGGGAATATACGCACTTGTTACGTACCGTTGCGGTATAAATTTCGGCACAAGAATCATCGAACCCGAACGGTATCTTCCGTTTAACAGCGATTCGGACATCGTCAGAGTTGAAACAGACGTCAGGTTAGAAGGCGACCTCCCGAAAATAGACGGTGCGGCGGCATTACTTCCTG
>JAZRUB010000150.1:0-1645 GCA_045652305.1 Eubacteriales bacterium | reverse complement strand
CAGTTACAGCCGCAGAGATATGGGGTTCAAGGCAGTATGCATTGGCTATATGCTCTGTAAGCGTTACGGTGTTGATGCACAGAATTTCGGTATTGATCGTATTCCCGAAGAATGGAACGCTATGTCACCCAAAGATTTGAGAACCGAGCTTGCCCAAACACGTTCCGCTATGAACGAAATCAACAGCCGTGTATCCGAGGAACTGCAAAGACAGAAGCAGGAAAGAACAAAAGAACAAGCGAGGTAGGCTGAATGAAAGAAAGGCAATATTTTGTTGCTTTGGATGACTATGAACACGGTATCGTCATCGACTCCCTTAATGAAAAAAGGAAAGACCTTCAGCAAGACGGAAAGACTACCGATGCTGTTGACGAGCTTATTGTTAAAGTAGGTCACGCACCGCAAAAGAAATTCAAGGTCATTGAAAAGGATAAAAACCGTGAAACAAGATGACAGAAAAACAACCCTAATTCTGTCGCTTATAGGTATTATTCCCGTTTTGTGGCTTGCCTTATTGATTGCGCCGTCTGTCAGCGGAGGATTGCCGGAAATACTGCCGAAACTTTTAGAAGTGTTTGAAAACCCGTTCCATATTGAGTTATGCGAGGACAGCCTAAAAACTGTCCTCGTTTTACTTTTATGCTATGGGTTCGGTATAGGCATCTACTTTTCTACCCGAAGGAATTACAGACGTCGAGAAGAACACGGCTCAGCAGTTTGGGGCAATGCAAATACGGTGAACAAAAAATATTCCCAAACACCTAAAAGCCAAAACAAGCTAATGACACAAAATGTGTCGGTGGGTTTGAATGCAAAGCAACACCGCAGAAACCTAAATACCTTGGTATGCGGCGGTTCGGGTGCAGGTAAAACACGTTTTTTCTGCAAGCCCAACTTGATGCAGGCAAACACATCTTTTGTAATTCTCGATCCCAAGGGCGAAATGGTGAGAGATGTGGGCAATTTGCTTGAAGCGAAAGGTTATGAGATAAGAGTTCTTGACCTTATCTCTATGGAAAAAAGCCATTGTTATAATCCTTTCGTTTATCTACGTGATGATAACGATATTCAAAGGCTTGTTACAAACCTTTTCAAAAGCACAACACCGAAAGGTTCACAAAGCAACGATCCCTTTTGGGATACTGCGGCTTCAATGCTCTTACTTGCTCTTGTTTTCTATCTGCATTACGAAGCACCGCCCGATGAACAAAACTTCGCTATGGTTATGGAAATGTTACGAGCCGCTGCCATTGATGACGAGGACGATCCAAGACCGTCACCTTTGGACAATCTGTTTTCACAGTTAGAGCAGGACAATCCCGACCATATTGCTTTGAAGTATTACCATTCCTATCATTCGGGTTCAAGCAAAACCTTGAAATCTATTCAAATCACCCTTGCAGCCCGTTTGGAAAAGTTTAACCTTGAAAGCCTTGCTTCGCTTACCTCAGCCGATGAGCTTGATTTAAGCTCTATGGGTGAAAAGAAGGTAGCTTTGTTTGCCTTGATACCCGATAACGATACAAGCTTTAACTTCTTGGTATCTATCCTTTATACACAGCTCTTTCAGCAGTTGTTTTATTCTGCCGACCATATTCACGGTGGCAGTTTACCGATACCCGTTCACTTCCTGATGGACGAGTTC
>JAZRUB010000149.1:0-2093 GCA_045652305.1 Eubacteriales bacterium | reverse complement strand
GCCGATATAGTCGTTTGCGGCGATGTTACAGTTTTCACAATCGAGATTGTATATTGCGTATCCGTCTTTTCCGCTGTTGTTCATGTACTGCGTAAAAGAATCGCGCATGTGTTCAATACCCGAAAAATAATCGGTGTGGTCGAGAGATATGTTTAATACTATCGCGATTTTTGGAAAAAATGAAAGAAAACTGTCTTTGTATTCACAAGCTTCAAATACAAAATTATCATCGTTTCCGATACGGTATGTAGAGCCTACGTCGCGCATTACCGCACCGACAACCACAGTAGGGTCGCAACCTACCGCGTTAAGAAGAATATGACCAAGCATCCCGCTTGTCGTTGACTTTCCGTGAGTACCTGCAACTGCGATAGAATTTGTGTATAAATTAGCCAATGCGCCTAAAACTTCCGCGCGTGAGTATAACGGCTTTCCTGTTTTTAGAACCTCCGCCATAACGGGGTGGTCTTCGCCGAAAGCTGCAGAATATATAACAGCACCGCAGTTTTGAAGCTGCGAAGGAGAAAATTCATCATAAACCGCAATTCCGTGTTTGCCGAGTTTGTCGGTAACGTCACCCAAGGTACGGTCATATCCCGATACGGAATAGCCCTTTCCTGCGAGTATCATAGCAATCGCAGACATGCTGATACCGCCTATGCCAAGAAAATATAATCCCGAATCAAGGTTCAAGTCGCTTATTTTCAAAATGAAACACCTGCCACACTAATATAACTAATGTATTATAACACTTTTGTTCAATAAAATAAAGAGGAAATTGCAAGGGATATAAATATTATTTAATATGCACATTGCATAGTACGTATTTTTGTGTATAATGTTATAGTATATTCGTGTATTTTCGAGTAGGTACATAATTAACATGCCTATTTTACGGGGGATTTTAAAATGGTAAGAAACGATTTAAGAAATATTGCAATCATAGCCCACGTTGACCACGGTAAGACAACACTTGTTGATGAAATGCTTAAACAAGGCGGTGTATTCCGTGATAATCAGGTCACCGAAGACCGCGTGATGGATAATAACGCATTGGAACGTGAACGTGGCATAACCATATTGGCAAAGAATACCGCTATCCACTACAAAGACGTTAAAATCAATGTTATAGATACCCCCGGTCACGCTGACTTTGGTGGAGAAGTTGAGCGTATTCTCAAAATGGTAAACGGTGTTATTCTTCTCGACGATGCAGCAGAAGGACCTATGCCTCAGACCCGTTTCGTGCTTCAGCGTGCGCTTGAACTCAATCATAAGGTTATAGTTGTTGTTAATAAAATCGACCGCCCCGATGCACGTATAGATGAAGTTATGGACGAAGTTTTGGAACTTCTTTTCGACCTCGATGCAAGCGATGAACAACTTGAAAGTCCTACCTTGTTCTGCTCGGGTAGAGCAGGTACAGCTTCGTTGGTGCCTTTCGAGCAGGGAAAGGACCTTCAACCTTTGTTCGAGACCATACTTTCGCATATTCCTGCGCCCGAAGGCGACCCCGAGGGCGAACTTCAGCTTTTGGTATCTTCTATCGACTATAATGAATATGTAGGCAGAATCGGTATCGGTAGAATAGAACGCGGTTCTATAAAACAAGGCCAAGAAGTTTTGATTACCAACTATCACTCCAATGAAACCCCGAAGAAAACAAAAATTGTTTCCTTGTATCAAATCGACGGACTTTCGCGTGTGCCCGTTCAAAGTGCGACTATGGGCGATATAGTCTGCTTCTCGGGTGCCGAAAATATCACTATCGGCGATACGATTACTTCTGTAAACTCTCCCGAACCGCTTGAGTTCGTAAAGGTTGGCGAACCTACGATGGAAATGACCTTCACTGTAAACGATTCTCCCTTTGCAGGTAGAGAAGGTAAGTTTGTAACGTCTCGTCAGTTGCGTGACAGACTGTTTAAGGAATTGTTAAAAGACGTTTCCTTGCGTGTTAGCGAGGGCGACACGACCGACTGCTTTAATGTTGCAGGCAGAGGCGAAATGCACCTTTCGATTCTAATCGAAAATATGCGCCGTGAAGGCTTTGAATTATGCTGTTCTACACCGGGAGATCTTTTTAAAAAAAA
>JAZRUB010000148.1:0-1894 GCA_045652305.1 Eubacteriales bacterium | reverse complement strand
TTTTGCTGTATTCACGAGTCTCAAATATTCCTCACGGGACAGTTCCTTTTCCTCTGAACAGAAAGCATCTCTTTGTATTTTGAAGTATTTTACGCAAAGTTCGATTTTCCCGATAAACCGAAAAAACGCATTTATTGATGCGAGCATTGAGTTGGCGCTTGTTATGGCTTTTGCTTCGCTAAGATAATTTTTATACTCCAGTACAGTTTGTTTTGTAAGCGGACAGTTTCCGATATATTCAAAGAAAGCGCGAACATCACGCATATACTTGCCTATCGTATTCATGCTCTTTTCTTCCTCATATAAATAGTTTTCAAATTCAATAAGCTTGGCAGTTTCAAAAGTAGTCATTACCGGTTCTCCTATTACAATATTATTGGTATATTAATTATACACCAATTCCGCGGCGGTTCATCATTGGATCGATCGCCAAGCTTTATAAATAACCGTTTAGAAGCAAGGAAAAATCTCCTTTGTTTCTAAACGGTTATTTGTAGGTTTACAGTATTATACAGCGCAGGCGGATGTGATAAAATTGGATAGGTTTCCGTAGGGGATGGAGAAAGATGTGTATAAAATCAAGTAGGCGAAATAAATCTGCCTACTCGATTTTTATTTAGCTTATTCTTCAAATATTCAGAAAATCGGTTACCAATTCATCCCTATACTTTCTAGGTTCGCCACTTGTTCCGGGCTCAGGGTCTTTCCAAGACGTTTGCCTTTGTAGACTTGCTTTTGCTCGTTCACCCATTTCCAGAGGTTGATCTTCCCGACTTTATAATTGGCGGGTATCTGCAGATGCCCGTATTCGTCGTAGAATGATTTGGCAAGTGCAAATCTTAGTTTCCATGAATCGGGTTTTATCCATATCATCCCTATGGTATCAAGCTTCCCTTTTCTATCGTTTTTAATCCGTCCGTAACGGTACGCCTCACGTTGATTACATATCCAGTCACCGAGTTTAAATCCTTCTGTGGTTACATATGTGTAAGACACGTCCAAATCACCGTTATCAAGATAATACTTTTTCGCTTCTTTGAAACCTGTATTCCAATTGGTTTCTTTTCGACTGTTCCATTTCATTCCGAGACTGGTAAGCATTTGTATTTGACACTCTGTCACTGCAAACACTTTATTGGCTCCGACAACCGACGCACGCACGTCATATATCCACTTTCCGAGCTTTATCCCATCAGACGTTACGTATGATAACGGAACGTCAATATTTCCGAATTCATTAAAGTATCGCTGAGCCGCGCTATAGTTTAGTTTCCAAACATACTCGGTATAGTTCCAGATCATACCAAGTTCATCAAGCTGTAGTGTTTTTTCTTCGGATAATCGGGTGCCGTTTTCTCCCGAGTTTTTTTGTTTTGCTCGCTGGTTTGCTATCCATCTTCCAAGCTTCAATCCGTCTTCGGTAACGTAGGAAACCGGCACAACCAGGTTACCGTAGGTTTCCTTATATAAAGCACAGGCGTCGATAAATCTATCCCATATATACTCACTGTGAGAATCCCAACGTATTCCGATAGCCTCAAGTTTTGCGATTCTGTCAGGCGATAATATGCCGCCTGCTTTACCGTTTTTGACTCGCCTCTGAGTCAAAAGCCACGTGCCGAGTGAATATCCCTCTTCCGTCTTATATTTATTAGGAACGTTAAGATGACCGTGTTCCTCGAAAAATGCTTTTGCATGGGAATACATAACGTCCCACGAGGCGCTGAGCATTTCGTTCAGCCTCTCAAACAGTTCTCTGCAGTTTTTCACTTCATCGATCACTGTGAAAGTCTCGTTTACTACATCCTTCTCACCATAAGACATGCGGTAATGAATTACCGCATCGTGCATCTCCTTTTCAATTGCTCCGATACTGTAAAGATTTTCTATATTG
>JAZRUB010000147.1:0-7674 GCA_045652305.1 Eubacteriales bacterium | reverse complement strand
ATGAAGTATGAACGTTATACTGCTTATAGCTGGCATTTCGGACATATCGAATATTCCGATAATACTGCATACCTGCAAAATTGCTCTCGGGAATAGGAAAAGCGACGATATCGATGCTTTCAAAAATGTACTTTCCAAGCGCGAAGCGAGGAAAAAACCATACGCGAGTAACGGTGCGGCAAAAATCGCCCCGCCCATCTCGTGCAGTAATAAGAACGCATATCCCAATAACGCTATTCCAAATCCCATTTCTGTGTTTTCTCCTTTAATTGCGGACGGCTTTGTACATTCAAGCAATTATCCGCAACATTTTTTGTATTTTTTACCGCTTCCGCAAGGGCAGGGGTCGTTAGGACCAACCTTTTCTTCGCGTTTAACGGGTGTAGGTTTGACTTTTTGTCCACCTTCGGCACGCATACTTGCCGAACCGTTAAGAACTTGTTTGCGTTCGACGGTTGCTTGACGAGGTCTTGCCGAAAGTATCATTCTTGCGGTGCCTTCGCGAATGCCCGAAATCATTTCTTCGAACATTGCACCGCCCTGTATTTTATACTCGACAATGGGATTACGCTGTGCATAAGCATTAAGGCCAACGCTACCCATTAGGTCGTCCATAGCATCAATATGCTCAACCCAACGAGAGTCGACGTTGCGGAGCAATACCGAACGTTCAACTTCTCGGAATATCTCGGGTGTGAAAACTTCTTCCTGCTTTTTAAGAAGTTCCTCTGCACGTTCGCAGAGCAGATTTGTAATATCAGAAGAATCAAGGTTTGCCATTTCACTTTGGCCGTAACGGAAGTCATCGTCACCGCAAAGAAGCCCTTTGAACGTGTTTCGTATTTCGTCGAACTCCCATTCATCGGGTACGTCAGATTGTGTGTGCAAAGCAACGGTTTCGGTAATATGGTCGTTGACCATTTTTTTGATTTTGTCTGAAATATCGGTTCCGTCAAGCACTTCTCGACGTTCTTTATAGATAAGCTCGCGTTGGAGATTTATAACGTCGTCATATTGAAGAACATTCTTTCTGCGTTCAAAGTTGTGACCCTCGATACGTTTTTGAGCACTTTCAATTGAGTTAGAAAGGATAGCTGCATCGATAGGTTGGTCATCGGGCATTTTCAACGCTTCAACTATTCCCAAAATTCTGTCTGCACCGAATAAGCGCATAAGGTCGTCCTGCATCGATAGGAAGAAACGGCTTTCGCCCGGGTCGCCCTGACGTCCTGCACGTCCGCGTAACTGGTTGTCAATACGTCTGCTTTCGTGGCGTTCCGTGCCCAAAATAAACAAACCGCCTGCGTTTCTTACCTTTTCTGCTTCAACGCGTATGTCTTTTTCGAACTCTTCTTTGAGTTCATTGAAACGCTTTCTTGCGTTAATTATTTCTTCGTCATCGGTTTCACCGCAATTAGTTGCTTCGTAAAGCATATAATCGTCAAGACCCTCTTTGCGGAGAACGTTCTTTGCCAAAAATTCCGAGTTACCGCCGAGTATGATGTCGGTACCACGTCCTGCCATATTGGTGGAAATGGTTACTGCACCTAATTTACCTGCCTGGGCGACAATCTCTGCTTCTTGCTCGTGGTGCTTTGCGTTAAGTACGTTGTGAGGGATATTTCTCGCTTTGAGTATTTTAGAGAGCTGTTCACTCTTTTCGACCGAAACCGTACCGACAAGAACGGGTTGCCCCTTTGCGCGACATTCCTCGATTTGACGAATAATTGCTTCGATTTTGCCGGCGACGTTTTTGTAAACGACGTCGTTGTGGTCGATTCTTATCATCGGCTTGTTGGTGGGAATCTCGATAACGTCAAGCGAATAAATTTCTCGAAATTCGTTATCTTCGGTCATGGCGGTACCCGTCATACCCGAAAGCTTTTTATACATTCTAAAGAAGTTTTGGAAGGTGATGGTTGCTTGTGTTCTGTTTTCGTTTTGAACCTTAACGCCCTCTTTTGCTTCTATCGCTTGGTGCAAACCGTTTGAAAAACGTCTGCTGGGCATAATACGTCCCGTGAATGAATCGACGATTACTACATTGCCGTCTTGCATGACATAGTCGATGTCTCTCTGCATAACACCGCGCGCACGAATTGCATTGTTTAGATAATGCATGAGTTCGCTGTGCTCGCCGTCGCCGATATTTTCAAGACCGAAATGTTTTTCGGCTTTTTGTAAACCGTTTGAGGTGAACATACAACTTCTTGCTTTTTCGTCAACAATATAGTCTTCGCTGATGTCCTCGTCGCCTTTTTTAGCATCGAATTCCTTTATACGGTAGCATTTCAATTTACGTACGAATTCGTCTGCTTTCTGGTACATTTCACTTGATTCTCCGCCTGCACCCGATATAATAAGCGGAGTACGAGCTACGTCGATAAGGATAGAGACAACTTCGTCAACTATTGCCAAAGCATGACCGCGTTGATCGGTTTTCTCTTTGTAAACAACCATGTTGTCGCGGAGATAGTCGAAACCGAATTCGTTGTTTGTGCCGTAGGTAATGTCGGCATTGTAAGCATCTTGACGCTGTTTTGTATCAAGCCCTTGAAGAATAAGTCCAACCTTAAGTCCCAAAAAACGGTAGACATTGCCCATCCATTCGCTGTCACGTTTTGCAAGGTAATCGTTTACGGTAACGATGTGTACACCATTGCCCGAAAGTGCATTGAGGTATGCGGGAAGGGTAGCCATAAGGGTTTTACCTTCACCGGTTTTCATTTCTGCGATTCTGCCTTGGTGCAAAACGATACCGCCGATAAGCTGAACGTGGTAATGACGTTTGCCAAGCACACGCGATGACGCCTCTCTTACCGTCGCAAAAGCATCGGGTAGAATATCGTCAAGCGTTTCGCCTTTTGCCAATCTGCCTTTTAAAACATCAGTCTGACTTTTAAGGGTTGCATCGTCCATTGCGGAATATTTATCCGAGAGCAATTCTATTTTTTGCGCTATCGGCTCTATTTTTTTAAGTTGTTTTTCGCTGTAAGTGCCGAAAATTTTGGAAAACAAGGACATTTTATCTACTCCTCTTGTCGTTGAGTTATAATTTCACAACTATATAATAACATATAAACCTTAAAAAGTATATAGATATTTCAAAAATTATTGCAATGTTACAAAAAAAGAAGTATAATAGCATGAATTAATGTTTTTACGGAGTAATGTATGAGTACTATCGCAGCCATCGGTACACCGCACGGAAAAGGCGGAGTGGCGATGATACGAATAAGCGGATGTGACGCGTTCGACGTTGCAAAACGTATCTTTGTTCCTGCCTCACCCGAAAGGTTTGGCGAACAACTGAGCGGACGAACATATTACGGCTCGTTTTCCGACGAAAAAGGAATATTTGACGACGGTATATGTGTTCTTTTCAAATCGCCTAACTCGTTCACGGGCGAAAACGTTGCGGAATTGTACTGCCATGGCGGTATTCTTGTCACGCAGAAACTGCTTGCTGCCGCGTTAAAAAACGGCGCGGTTATGGCTGGTGCTGGTGAGTTTACAAGACGTGCGTTTATAAACGGGAAACTTTCCTTGACTCAAGCAGAAGCGATAGGCGGTATAATTGATTCAAAAAGTGAAAAGCATCTTGAAGTATCGGCTAAACAGGCAAACGGTTCTTTAAGTAGACATTTAGGTGCGATATATGACGAACTCCGTTTGCTTGCCGCTTCCGTTTATGCGTTTATAGATTATCCCGACGAGGATATGACCGACGTAACGGTCGATGAAATGAGAAATCAACTAACAGACGTTAAAAAACGCCTTGACCGTCTTGCAAGTAGCCACACTTACGGGCGGGCAATAAGCGAAGGTATCGCTACGGCAATCGTCGGCAAACCGAATACGGGTAAAAGTTCGCTTTTGAACGTTCTTTGCGGTGAAGAAAGGGCAATCGTTACCGATATTGCAGGTACTACTCGCGACGTCGTTACCGAAACTGTCAGACTTGGCGATATAATACTTCGTCTGTCCGATACTGCAGGTATCAGAGAAAGCGAAGATACGGTTGAAAAAATAGGTATCGAACGTAGCAAAAAGGCGTTGGAAGAAGCAAACCTCATACTTGCCGTTTTTGACCTTTCGCGTCCGTTTGACGATGATGATAAGCGTATAGTTGATGCAATAATTGCATCGGATAAATCTGAAAAAACAGTTTGTATATTAAATAAATCCGATATTTCAAGCGATGATACCTACTTTGATTTACCTTTTGCGAAAAAAGTTTCGGTAAGTGCGCGTAACCGAGAGGGGATTGATGAACTAATCGATATCGTTTCTTTGATGTTTGGCGCAGGCGAAATTGGCGAAAATGACGAAATCGTTGTAAACGCAAGGCAATGTGCCGCTGTGGCAAACGCATCGAACGCTGTCGGAAACGCGATAGATGCGTTGGATTCGTTTACGCAAGACATCGCAGGAATGGATATCGAACAAGCTCTGTCATCTCTTGCGGAAGCAGACGGAAGAACGGTTAATGAAGATATAGTAAACGAGATTTTCTCACACTTCTGTGTAGGAAAATAAAAAGGAACACTTATGATAAAATACGAAGCAGAAAAAATAGACGTTGCCGTTATCGGCGCAGGACACGCAGGCCTTGAAGCAGCGCTTGCGTGTGCAAGAATGGGCGTTAACACCGTGCTTTTCACTCTCACGCTCGACCTTGTGGGCAATATGCCTTGCAACCCGTCAATCGGCGGAACGGGAAAAGGACACCTTGTATTTGAAATAGATGCTCTCGGCGGTGAAATGGGACGTGCGGCGAATGCCGTTATGCTCCAAAGCCGTATGCTTAACGCATCAAAAGGCCCTGCCGTTCGTTCTTTGAGAATGCAGTCGGACAGAGTCCGTTACCGCGATTATATGAAGAATATCGTTGAGAATACAAGCAACCTCACCTTGAAACAATCGGAAGTTGTGTCTATCGAGGCAGACGAGAACGGTGTTAAAGGTGTCACAACGTCGTTCGGTGCGTTTTATCCTGCAAAATGTGTCATCATCGCAACCGGAACCTCGTTGGGCGGTAGAATCATAGTCGGTGAAGAAGCATACGCTTCAGGACCCGACAATACTCTCCCTGCAAACCGTATGGTTGAATCATTACAAAACCTCGGCGTGAAACTTACCCGATTCAAAACAGGTACACCGCCGAGAATTCATGCCGATTCGATAAATTACGAAAAACTCGAGCTTCAAGAGGGCGACAGCGAACCGACAATGTTCGGTTTTGCCGAATCGCGGCCCAATGTTTTGCCGTGCTATATCGCATATACCAATCAAAAAACACATCAAATTATTCGCGACAATCTATCGCGTTCTCCTTTGTATTCAGGTGTTATTCACGGAACGGGACCGCGTTATTGTCCGAGTATAGAAGACAAAGTGGTGCGCTTTTCGGATAAAGAACGTCACCAAATCTTTGTTGAACCGATGGGAACTGACACGAAAGAAGTGTATCTCCAAGGTTTATCCAGTTCTCTGCCTGAGGAGGTTCAACTTGAGCTTATCCACAGTATCGAAGGCCTTGAGAATGCGGTATTTATGCGTACTGCTTATGCTATCGAATACGATTGCTGTGACCCGCTTCAACTTACCAATACACTTGAATTCCGTAACATAAGCGGGCTTTATGGCGCGGGTCAGTTTAACGGCAGTTCGGGTTATGAGGAAGCCGCTGCACAAGGTCTTATCGCAGGAATTAATGCCGCGCTTAAGGTAAAAGGCGAAAACTCTTTTTCGCTTACCCGCAGCGAAAGTTACATAGGCACACTTATTGACGACCTTGTAACAAAGGGCACGAACGAACCCTACCGTATGATGACTTCGCGTAGTGAATACCGTCTGTTGTTAAGACAGGATAACGCACAAACCCGTCTTTTGCCAAAGGGCTATGAAATTGGGCTTGTTAGCGAAGAACGGTATAACGCTTTCTTGGAAACCGAAAAAACTCTTGCCGAGTTGATATACTCGCTTGAACACGAAAGCATAAAGGCATCTGATGCGCTTGATGACTTGCTCGAAGAACGCGGTTATGCCCGTACAGGCGCAGGAATCGTAAAGGCGGAATTGTTAAGACGTCCTGAAATAACGATTTACGACATTTTGAAGCTTTCGGGTGATAGTGCCGAAAATTACGACAAAAATATACTCGCACGTGTCGAAACCGAAATTAAGTATTCGGGCTATATTAAACGTCAACTTGCCGAGGTAGAGCGTTTTGCCAAACTCGAAGAAAAAATGCTTCCTCCCGATATAGACTATACCGCTATTCGCGGTTTGCGTATCGAAGCGGCACAAAAATTGCAGAAGCTTCGTCCCGAAAATATCGGTAGGGCATCGCGCATAAGCGGTGTATCACCGTCAGACATATCTGTTCTTCTTATCTATCTTTCACAGGGTGGTAAACAATGAGTTTTTCTGAACTAACAAAAAAATATCGCGAGACACTTACCGATTCTCAATGCTCCTCGCTTGATATAATCGGCAACTGTCTGCGTGATAAAAACGAGGTTATGAATCTGACTGCGCTTACCGATGAAAAGGGTGTGGGATTGCTTCACTTTTGGGATTCGTTGACCTTGCTTGATACCAATCTTTTCAAAAATGCATCGGTTATTGACGTAGGATGCGGAGGCGGTTTTCCGTCGCTTCCTCTTGCGCTTTGTGCGTCGGATTGCGTAATAACCTCTAACGACGCAACGGCAAAAAAGCTTGCGTTTGTTTCCGAAACGGCACAAAAGGCAGGAATCCCCAACCTTAAAACCCTTTGCGGTAGGGCGGAAGAACTCTCGCAAAAGGTTGAATACCGAGAAAAGTACGACATCGCTGTCGCACGCGGTGTTGCAAGACTTAATATACTTGCCGAATGGTGTATGCCTTTCGTGCGTGTTGGCGGTTATTTCGTCGCAATGAAGGGCGAAAAGGGAAGAGAAGAAGCCGAAGAAGCTAAGAAGGCAGTTTCGGTACTCGGCGGAGAACTGGTTGACATAATTGGCATAAAGGTTCCCGAATTTGATTATTTACATACACTCGTCGTGGTTAAGAAAACAAAACAAACGCCCAAAACATATCCGAGAAGAAATAGCCAAATACAAAAGAAACCGCTTTGATACAGCGGAAACAAAAAAGGAAAGTGCAATGGGAGAATTACGAGATAAAAACGGTCTTACCGAAGAAGAATTTTTAGCACAGTACGACGCGTCGAAATACGAACGCCCTTCCGTTACGGTTGACATAATTATTATATCTGATGGCAAAGTTCTGCTCATTAAAAGAGGCGGACATCCTTGTTTGGGCAAATTAGCGTTTCCCGGAGGTTTTCTTGAACCCGATGAGGACGTCTATACCGCGGCTGTGCGTGAATTAAAGGAAGAAACAGGACTTGATGCAATAAATTTGCGTCAACTAAACGTCGCTTCCTATCCCAAGCGTGACCCGAGAACGCGCATCATAACCGTGCCGTTCCTTGCTGATATTAAAGATGTTACTGCACTTTCGGCAGGTGATGACGCCATGTCGGCAAAATGGTATCCGTTTTCATACAAGAAAACATCGCTTGGCGGTGTGGAATTTTTCGAAATTAACATTGTCGACGGCGAAGAAAGAAAAACCTTTAAAGTATCTTGTCAAAAAGACAAATCGGGTGTGCGCGGAGATATG
>JAZRUB010000146.1:0-9805 GCA_045652305.1 Eubacteriales bacterium | reverse complement strand
GAAGTTAGCACCGCGTTCCATAACCGCTTCGTCAAGACCGTTTTGAAGCTTGTTTATAAGCTTGTCGGCGTTTACGTATTCGCACGCCTTTAAAACCTCGGTATCGTCAACACCGTCCAAGGAAAGCAAGATGTTTGAGCGTATTGTTCCCGCAAACAAGAAAACGTCTTGAAGCATCTGACCGAAATGACGGCGGAGAGAAGAAATTTTTATTTTTTTGATATCGATTCCGTCAATTAATATTTCGCCCTTTTGGATATCGTAGTTACGGCAGATAAGCGAAAGTATGGTCGTCTTGCCCGAACCCGTCGAACCGCAAAAAGCAATGGTTTCTCCTGCTTTTACGCTGAACGAAACGTCTTTAAGCACCCATTCCTCGCCTTCGTAGGCGAACCACACGTTTTTGAATTCGATATTACCTTTTACCGTTTCGAGCTCGATTGCGTCATCGGCATCGACAATTTCGGGTTCTATATCAAGCACCGTGAATATCTTTTCACCCGATGCGAAAGCCGATTGGAGCCAGTTGAATTGTTCGGCAAGGCTTTGAATGGGGTTGAAAAACTTTGTGATATACATATAGAACGATACCACGATACCGCTTGTCATCGTCTGTCCGAGAAATTCGGTGTCCTTGATATAACCGCGTCCGCCTATATATAACAGACAAAGCACCGAGGTTATATAAAGCATATACACCATAGGTCGGAATATTGCGAAAACAAATATTTGACGGTATTTTGCCGACCGTAGCTTGTTGTTTTTGCTGTTGAATTCTTCCATTTTTCTGTCTTCGCGGTTGAAGATTTGAATTATCTTCATGCCCGAGAGATTTTCGGAAAGGAAGGTGTTAATATCTGTTGTTCCGTCCTTTACTTCTCTGTACGCCTTGCGCGAGAATTTACGGAAGATAATCGTAAAAAGAGCGATGAACGGAGCAAAACAAAGTACCATAAGCGTAAGTGCGTAGTTGAGCATCAACATGGCACCGACAACGCCAAAAATGACAACGATATTCTTTAACAGGTTCGGCAAAATGTTGGAGAACAACATCGAAATAGCATTGGTATCGTTTGTTACTCTCGTAACCAATTTACCGACGGGCATACTGTGGAGTTGGTTGTGCGAAAGACTTTCGATATGTGAAAACACGTCTTCACGCAGTTTTGACAGTATTTTCTGTCCCGTTTTCTGTAAAACGATTGCCTGAACGTACGAGCACACGAGCGATACGATTAATATACCTGCATAAATTGCAACGTATAGATAAAGCTTGTTCAGCTCGAAATCGTGTTTTATCATTTCCTCGATATTACCGACAAGGGTAGGGGCGATGATATCGTAGCAACTGGAAAATAGCATTATTACAAAAACCGCAATAAAACTTTTGTAGTGCGGTTTTGCGTATTTGAGCAAACGCTTGGTTATTTCGCTGTCTTTCATGTTTCGGTCGAAACCGATAGCTTCTTTGCGGTCTTTTATCGAGAAGTAGGCACAGATAAATATGACCGACATCAATCCTATAACTCCGCCGACAATAAGGAGAGGGTAAAATTCGTACATTTCAGCTTCCTCCTTACATTCCCGACTCTAAGTCGTTGAGTCGTTGAAGTTCTACCAAGTTGCGATAATCGGTACAACGAGAATAAAGCTCTTCGTGTGTGCCGATATCGGTTATCTTTCCTTCATCGATAAAAATGAGTTTATCCATATTTTCGATAGTGGTTATTCTGTGCGCGATAAGTATTGTCGTTTTGCCTTTGCGAGTGTTTTTAAGGTTTTCGAGTATGACTTTTTCGGTTTTTACGTCGACCGCAGAAACCGAGTCGTCCAGAATAAGTATTTCGGCATCTTTCATCAATGCACGCGCGATAGATATACGTTGCTTTTGACCGCCGGAAATTGTAACACCGCGTTCACCGAGTATGGTATCGTATCCTTTGGGAAATTCGATTATATTATCGTGAACGTCTGACAGTATTGCCGCATTTTCGATTTTTTTGCTTTCGTTATTGTCGGAAGCAAACGCGATATTTTCGGCAATAGTGTCGCTGAACAAAAAGTTGTCCTGAGGAACGTATGCGGTATGTTTACGCAGTTCTTTAATAGGAATCGAGTTTATGTCATTGCCGTCTATAAATACTGTTCCGTCAGGTACGTTGTAGGTGCGTAATATAAGGTCGGCTATGGTGGTTTTTCCGCTTCCCGTACGGCCTATGATGCCTACGTTTTCACCTGCTTCTATAACAAACGAAACATTATTAAGTACGTCGTATTCTCCCGAAGGGTAGCGGAAAGTCAAATTCTTAAACTCTATCTTGCCTTTTACGCTTTCGGGTGCGGTTAGGTTTTCCTTATCCGAAACTTCGGGTGTTGAATCAAGCAATTCGCTTATACGGTTAAGCGACGCCTTTCCGCGGGAATTCATTTCTATAAGCTGCGAAACCGCCATTATCGGCCAAACGATTGCGTTGAAATATCCGATAAATTCAACCAACTGACCTGCATCGAACTCGCCTAAATAAACCAAATATCCGCCGTAACCCAAAATTACGCATATAACCGATTCTACCAATAGAGTAACGCTTATAGTTAAAGCAACCGAAAGTTTGGTGTATTCGACGTTGGCAACTTCGTTTTCCTCATTAAGTTTACGGAAAGCAATAAGTTCCTTTGCTTCCTTTACAAAAGCTTTGATTACTGCGATACCTGCAAAGCTTTCCTGCGAAAAGTCTGAAAGGCTCGAAAAAGCTTCCTGACGCTTTTCCCATTTTATCGTCATGTATCTTCTTAAAATCATACCGCAGACGAGCAAAATGGTCATGGGTATCAGCGAAAGGCTCGTAAGCAACAAGTCCATTTTGAACATTTTAATTATCGCAAGCACACCCAAAAGCAAGGCGTCGAAGAACATCATTATACCCATGCCGAAACAGTCTTGCACGGTTTCAAGGTCGTTAGTGAATAGCGACATTAGGTTGCCGACCTTGTTTTTCTGATAATAATGTTGGTCAAGTTCTTTGCAACGGTCAAACATCTTATTACGCAAAGAGGTTTCCATACGTATGCCCGAACCGAAGAAGCACACACGCCAAAGAAAACGTCCTAAAATCATAGCGAGTATGACGAAAATCATGGGCTTACATACCTTGTCAAGCAGATAATCCATGTCAAAAGGTATGTAAACACCGTTT
The DNA here is from genome assembly GCA_045652305.1 of Eubacteriales bacterium. GTDB lineage: Bacteria > Bacillota > Clostridia > Oscillospirales > CAG-382 > Coliplasma. The sequence continues at coordinate 6,611 of JAZRUB010000146.1, read as the reverse complement.
TCGAGTACCATTCCATCGTTCATGCCGTTTATGACGTTGCGGTATAATTCGGGGACAAAAAGTTGGATATAGTCCACCATTACGAGCGATAAAATGCCCAAAAACAGTACGGGTGCATATTTTAAATAATATTTGTTTATGTGCTTTCCGAAAAGCATGATTTTTCTCCGTTGATTGTCAATAATATCTTATTATATCACTATTTTTTTCTACATTCAATGCTTTTTGTCAATCTTGCAAAAAGCGATTCTTTCGTCGCCTGATTCGAGATAAATTATACCGCATTTTGTGAACCCGTTTTTGGAAAGCGCTTTCTGCATAGGGATGTTATCTCTGTGTGTATCTATGCGCAACACGCCCTTTTTAGACAACCCGAAATCAAAACACATTTTGGCAATACCTTTTCCGTTATGGTCGGTTGCAATGCGGTGAATAACACAGTAATCGCCGTCGTCAATCCACTCGCCATCATAAATTTTCATGTATGTTTTATCCGGTCCGTCGAAAAGACAAAATACACCCAATACATTTCCGTTTTCTTCGCAAACATAGCAGTTTCCGTTATTTACGTCGCTGTTTATGAGTTCTATCGACGGATAGTTGCCTGTCCATTGCTCCATATTTCCGTTTATTCGCATAAACTTCTTTGCATTTTCGTAAATTTCTTTTATGCGTTTGACGTCACTTGGTAATGCTTTTCGTATTTGCATATTAAACCTCTTGAAATCGTATTTCGTTGGTGCTATAATAATTGTAATAAATTGATGAAATTTGGTGATATTTTATGGCTAAAGGCAGAAATACCGCACTTGCAAGACTTTTGTATTCCTCTATGTTTTTAGCTCTTGCAATGCTTTTGCCGTTTTTGACAGCACAAATAAAGCCGTTTGGCTCTGCGCTTTGCCCTATGCATCTGCCCGTGATTCTTTGCGGATTTGTCTGCGGACCGTCATGGGGTATTGCGGTTGGTGCGACCGCGCCTATTTTGCGTTCGATAACGTTCGGTATGCCCGTGATGATGCCCGATGCGGTTGCTATGGCAGTTGAACTTGCCGTTTATGCATTTGTGGCAGGAACGCTTTATAGAAAACTTCAAAAAAATCTTTTTATGTTCTACGTTGAACTTATAACCGCAATGGTTTGCGGTAGACTCGTTTGGGGCGCGATTGTCTTTTTCCTTATATTTATCGGGGAAGCGACCGGCGAAATAGCCTTTTCGGTTATCTGGTCGAGAACGGTTTTACAAAGTATCCCCGGAATAATTCTCCAACTTGTCGCTATACCGACGATAATTTCGGTCATGAGGAAAAACCGATTAATGTTGAATTGATTACATAACGACTGCCGCATGAATAAATGCGGCAGTTTTTGTTTATATTTCTATTAGTTCGTAGTCAGTGCTTCCTATGCCCAATTTCTCGGATGCATTGATGGTCAAAACACCGTTTCTCGATTCAATACGTTCTATAAGATGTGCCTTTCCTGCGTCATCACACGCATACAGCAGGTCAAGACACGCTTTGTCAATCGCGACGGGGTCGGTCGATGCGAGCATACCGATGTCTTTAACGCAGGGGTCTTCTGCGACAGCACAGCAATCGCAGTCCACCGACATGTTTTTCATGACGTTGATGTAAACAATTTCATTTTTGAAGTATTCAACAATCGATTTTGCGGCATCTGCCATAGATTCAAGGAAAGAATCGTGGTCTGCCGTCCAAATCTTTTCGGGTTCGCCTGCTCCGTGAATATAAGCTTTTCCGAACGAAGATGCGATGCCGATGGATAATTGCTTAATCGCTCCGCCGTAACCGCCCATGGGGTGGCCCTTGAAGTGCGAAAGAACAAGCAAGGAGTCGTAATTTTTAAGATTCTTGCCAACGTAATTCTTCTGAATGCGTTTGCCGTCGGGGATATCAAGCACCATGTCGGGACCTTCGGCATCGAGCAAATCAAAATCAAAGTATCTGCTCCAGCCGTGCTCGTCAAGCGTTTTTAAGTGCTTTTCTGTTGTGTTGCGAGTTCCGTTGTATGCGGTGTTACATTCAACCGCGGTACCGCCGATACGTTCGATTATCGGCTTCCAAAAGTCAGGACCTAAAAAGTTTTGGTTGCCTGTTTCTCCCGAATGGAGCTTGATGGCAACCTTGCCCTTTAGTTCTTTTTGTACGAGGTCAAACAGTTCAATGGTTTTGTTGGGTTCAAGGCTTTTTGTAAAAAATACTTTGGATTTCATATTAGCTAAACTCGCTTTCAAAAAGTCATTTCTTATAGAACATTATACCGCGTTAGGTTGATTCTGTCAACGAGATATTATTCGACAAAAAGACAAAAAGTCGATAAAAAATAATGTGTTAATTTCAAAAATAGTATTGACATAAGAGCGCGTTTATGATAATATAATCGAGCGGACTATGCCGGAGTGGCGGAATTGGCAGACGCCCTGGACTTAAAATCCAGTGAGGTTAACCCCTCGTACCGGTTCAAGCCCGGTTTCCGGCACCAATTAAAAATAAAATGCGAAAGCATATCTATAACAATATCGCGGGGTAGAGCAGATGGTAGCTCGTCGGGCTCATAACCCGGAGGTCGCAGGTTCAAGTCCTGTCCCCGCAACCAAACGAAAAACCTTGAAAACACTACGTTTTCAAGGTTTTCTCTTTTTGACCCAAAACTCTAACCCCACCCTAAAGACACACTTTTGACCCCAATTTGACCCCTACGGCGTGTCAAATTGCGAATGACTTTTCTGTTAAAGTTGTACAATTTGAATAGTTGAAAGTACATTTTGTAACAAATTCCAATATTATGTGGAAATATTTGTAAGTATATGTTATTATGAGAGTAATAACATATTCGAGGGTAGATATATGACAGAAGCAGAAAAGAGAAAAGCCGCAAAAGAATTTGTTGAATATTGGAAAGACAGAGGCGACGAAAAGGGTGAAAGCCAATCCTTCTGGCTTTCTTTACTGCGCGATATTTTGGGTGTAACCAACCCTGAAAAGACAATAATCTTTGAAGAACGTGTGAAACTCGACCACACGAGCTTTATCGATGGACACATTCCCTCTACCCACGTGCTTATCGAACAAAAGAAGCGTGGGCTGAACCTTCGTGCCGCTATAAAGCAATCTGACGGCAGTTTGTTGAACCCTTTTCAACAAGCTCAAAGATATTCTGCTGCTTTGCCATATTCCCAAAGACCCAGATGGATTATCACCTGTAACTTTGAAGAATTCCTTATCTACGATATGGAAAAGCCGACAGGTGAACCCGAAAGCATACTTCTTTCCGATCTGCCTAAGGAATACTACCGCTTGGAATTCCTTGTTGAAGAAAAAAGCGAAATACTGCACCGCGAAGAACAGGTTTCCATAAAAGCTGGCGAGCTTGTGGGTAAACTTTACGATGCAATTCTAAAGCAATATATCAACCCCGATGACGAAAAAACATTACGAAGCCTTAATATGCTTTGCGTTCGTCTTGTATTCTGCCTTTATGCCGAGGACGCAGGTATTTTCGGCGGTCATAATAAGTTCCATAACTATATACAGAGTTTTAATGTCAAAGACGTGCGACGTGCACTTATTGACCTTTTCCGTGTGCTCGATACCAAAAACGATGAACGTGATCCTTATATGGATGACGCTTTGTCTGCATTCCCCTATGTAAACGGCGGTCTTTTTGCCGACGAGGATATCGAAATACCTAATTTTACCCAAGAAATTGTCGATTTGCTTCTTCATAAAGCAAGTGAGGATTTCGATTGGTCGCAAATCAGTCCTACTATTTTCGGTGCGGTGTTTGAATCGACCTTGAATCCCGAAACACGCCGTTCGGGCGGCATGCACTATACCTCTATCGAGAATATACATAAGGTTATCGATCCGCTTTTCCTTGATGAACTCCACGAAGAGCTTGACGAAATCAAGGCATTAAAGCAGGAAAAAGCGATAACAAATCGCATAAATGCTTTCCGCGAAAAGCTTGGCAACCTAGTTTTCTTCGACCCTGCCTGCGGTTCGGGTAACTTCTTAACGCAAACATATATCGAGCTTCGCCGTCTTGAAAACGCTTCTCTTGAAATCATGCAAAAGGGCGGTCAGATTGGATTCGACTTCGGCGATATAATCAAGGTTTCAATCGGTCAGTTCTATGGTATCGAAATAAACGATTTTGCCGTAACCGTTGCAAAAACAGCGCTTTGGATTGCAGAATCCCAAATGTTAAAAGAAACCGAGGATATACTCCGCGTAGACCTCGATTTTCTCCCATTGAAGTCCTATGCAAATATCGTCGAGGGCAACGCACTCCGTATCGATTGGGAAACTGTTGTACCGAAAGACAAACTCAATTACATTATGGGCAATCCGCCTTTTGTTGGCGCTTCTGTAATGTCAGCAACACAGAAAAATGATGCAGTTTCAATATTTGGTCGTGGCTCAAGGGTAAATAGTATTGATTATGTAGGTGCATGGTATTGCAAAGCGGCTGAATTGATCAAAGATTCTATTATTAAAGTGGCGTTTGTTTCAACCAATTCGATAACCCAAGGTGAACAAGTCGCACCTCTATGGGGAAAGCTATTTGATGAACATGGTATTCATATTGATTTTGCTCATAGAGCTTTTCGTTGGGATAGCGAAGCGAGTGTTATGGCGCATGTACATTGTGTTATTATTGGGTTTAGTGTAGGTGATAATAACAACCCCAAGACGCTGTATACATCAGAACGAATTCAAATAGTTAACAATATCAATGCCTATTTAGTAGATGCTCCTAATGTAATAATAGCGAGTCGTAGTAAACCAATTTGTGATGTATTGAGAATGACAAAAGGCAATCAACCTTCTGATGGCGGTAATTTGATTTTGTCGGAAGAAGAAAAAGATGAATTGATAAGAAATGATAAAAATGTTGAATGCTGTGTTAGACGATATGTGGGGGCACAGGATTTTATAAATAATAATGTAGTGCGTTATTGCTTGTGGTTAAAGGGTGTTTCACCATCTGTATATAGGAAAAATGCAGAAATTATGAGACGGCTACAAGCCGTTCGTGAAATGCGTTTAAAAAGTTCGGCTGCACCAACAAGGGCATTGGCGGATAACCCATATTTATTTTTCTCTACACCGCAAACCGACAATAATTACTTGTGTATTCCAGAAGTATCTTCTGAGCGCAGAAAATATATACCGATTGGGTTTATGGATAAGAGTGTAATCGCAAGTAATAAGCTATTGATAATCCCCAATGCGGATATATATTACTTTGGCGTTTTAACCTCAAATGTTCATAATGCATGGATGCGTGCAGTATGCGGACGTTTAGAAACTCGTTATCAATATTCAGGTGCTGTTGTATACAACAACTTCCCTTGGCCTAATCCTACCGAGGAGCAAAAGGCGAAGATAAAACAAACTGCACAGGCAATACTTGATGCACGCGCGCTCTATCCCGATTGTTCCCTCGCCGACCTTTATGACGAGGTTGCAATGCCACCAGAACTTCGAAAAGCCCACCAAGCTAACGACAAAGCCGTTATGCAAGCCTATGGCTTCTGGGGCAAACTCAACTCGGAATCCGAATGCGTCGCAGAACTTATGAAAATGTATCAAGAATTGACACAATAATCTTGTTCATAAATAATTTACAACTTGGCCGTGCGTGAGAAATATACTTATTTGATATAAAAAAAGTCAAAAAGTTTATAAGGTTTTATAAAACAATTACACGAAAATTATAATACTCAAAGAGTTTCATAGCAATTTTGTTCTTTTTGCGCAAGATGTGGTGTCCAGTGGCAAGCTCGATGCCCGCATTTTGCGCTTTTTGATGTTGACTAAATAATGGGTTTGTGATACAATCAAAACAAACGTTCGCAAGAGAGGATGATGAAATTTGATTGTTTTACAAAAAAAGAAAACATTTCATTAATTGTTCCAGCAATTAACGAAATGCTTTCTGAACTTTGGATATGTTATACATAACCAATTTGTTTGTATAGTTAGTATAGCATATCTCTTCCTGGTTTGTCTATGACAAATTAGAAATTTTTATATTTTTTTATAAGTCGCTATTGCGACGGAAAGGAGTATAATATGGCTGTACATCATGGTGGAAAAGTCGGAAAAGCTGCAAAAACACTTGCAAAAAAGACTTCTTCTCCTAAAGCAAAAAGTTCTGCTGGAAAAACTTTGGCAAATCATAAAGCCAATAAACACTAATATAAAAGGAGTATAAATATTATTGAATACATTTCGAAATAAAATGTTTAATCCGCAGTATGTAAATTCTGCGTATTATCATCAGTTGCAACTCAAACAATATGAGGATGAGCAAACTGAAGAAGTATATAATGCTGTTAAAGCATTTCATGATTTAATAGAGGCTACAAAAAAGTTAGACCCTATACATCAACAAATTGCATTTGAAGCTTGCCTTGCTGAAATGGCAAGACAGTGTAATTGGTAAAAATAATCAACACAGAAAGACTAAGACCACCGATCAAACGGTGGTCTTAAATTTTGTGGCGAATTTCACACCCTCACATTCATCAAAACTTGGTTTGGTGCGAGAGTGATATATTCCGCAGGGCAGGGGATAAG
>JAZRUB010000145.1:0-6965 GCA_045652305.1 Eubacteriales bacterium | reverse complement strand
GCGGTTTGGTACTGTACGTCAGAATACGCGTGGTTCGTATATAAAAAACATAACGAAACTCCGATGGGTGTCCGTCGGAGTTTTTTGTTGAATAAATATACATTTCATGATGAAAATTTTAAAAAACTATTGTAATTTTTTGTATTTGGTTGTAAAATAATGTCATTCGGTGAGGATTAATTCAATCCGAAAAAATTTAATGTTCTCAGGAGGACAATAATGAAAAAGTTTTTCGCATTTCTTCTTGCGGCTTTGATGCTTGTAAGCCTTGTTTCCTGTGGCGAAACAACCGACACCAGTGAAACAAACTCCGACGAAGCACCTGCATTCAAGGTTGGTGCAATATACATCAACAGCAAGAACGACACCGCAGGTTACACCTTTGCTCACCACGACGGTATTACCAAGGCTATGCAACAGCTCGGCCTTGACGTTAACTCTCAGCTTTTCATCGTTGATGAAGTTCCCGAAGACCCTGAACAGGTTCGCGCGGCAGTTGACACTCTCGTAGGTAACGGTGTTAACATCATCTTCGGTATTTCTTTCGGATACATCGATGCTCTTGAAAGCGCAGCTAAGGAATATACCGACGTTATCTTCTCTCACGCAACCGGTTACAAGAGTAACGAAACCAACTTCAACAACTACTTCGGCCGTGCTTATCAGGCACGTTATCTCTCCGGTATCGCTGCAGGTCTTAAGAGCCTCCAAACCGGTAACAACAACATCGGTTACGTTGCGGCATACGGCACCGAATACGCTGAAACCGCTTCCGGTATCAACGGCTTCGCTCTCGGCGTAATGGCAGTTAACCCCGAAGCAAAAGTTTACGTTAAGAAGCTCGGCGCATGGGCAGACGAAGTAAACGAATCTGCATTTGCAAAAGAACTTATCAGCTCCTACAACTGTGGCGTTATCGCTCAGCACTGCGACTCCGCACAGCCTCAAATCGCTGCACAGGATGCTAACGTATTCGGCTGCGGTTACAACTCCGACATGACTCCCGACGCTCCTAAAGCACACCTTACCGCTGCTATCTGGAACTGGGATGTATACTACAAGACTGCTATGGAAGCTGCAATGAACTGCGGTACTGCCGACAAGTTCGTTTCCACCATGGGCACCCCCGCATACTACGGCGGTCTTAAAGAAAACTTTGTTGACGTTTCTCCTCTCAGCGAAAACTGCGCTCCCAACACCGAAAAGGCTATCAATGCTGTTCGCGAACTTATCGTTAGCGGCGAATGGGACGTGTTCTCGGGTGTTAAGCTCACCATCACTGCTGAAGGCGAAGTTACCAAAGCTGACGCAGATTTGGTTGACAACGCAGGAAACGTTATCGTTGCTGCAGGTGGCGCATCTGTTGAAGACAGCGTTATCACCGGCACTATGAACTACTACGTTGCAGGCGTTACCGAAGCTTAATTATTAAAAAGCTGTTCCTTCCGGACCGGCCGGAATAATGTCCGACCGGTCCGTTTTCTTATAAGTTTTTTAGGTTTTAAAGTGATATAGAGCAAGTAAAACATTTTTGCTTTTTGTATATTGCTTTAAACCTACGTCAGAGATGTGGTGCAATCGTTTTTGCGCATTAAGGAGGTATTCCATGGCGGAACAATACGCTATTGAAATGAGAGGAATAACAAAGACCTTCGGCAGTATCGTTGCCAACAAGGGTGTTAATCTTGCTGTGAAAAACGGTGAGATTCTTGCGTTGTTGGGTGAAAACGGCTCGGGTAAGACTACTTTGATGAATATGCTTTCGGGTATTTATAAGCCCGACAGCGGTAGTATTTTTGTTGACGGACAAGAAGTGACCATAGATTCTCCCGAGGATTCCAAAAAGCTGGGTATCGGTATGGTGCATCAGCATTTTAAACTCGTAGACGTTTTTTCTGCCGCAGACAATATTTGGATGGGCAAAGAAAAATCGGGTTTTGCATTGAGTAAAAAGCGTTATACCGAAATTGACGAAATTACAAAAAAATTCGGTTTTGAGTTAGCCCCTACTAAAAAGGTCTATAACATGGCAGTTTCCGAAAAACAAACGCTTGAGATTATCAAGGTGCTTTATTACGGCGCAAAAATAATCATTCTTGACGAACCTACTGCGGTTCTTACCGTGCAGGAAATCGAAAAATTGTTTGACGTGCTTCGTCGTATGAGAGACGAGGGCCACGCAATAATTATAATCACCCACAAGCTTAACGAGGTAATGGATATTTCCGACCGCGTTGCGATAATGCGTAAAGGCGAATATATAACCACCGTAAATACAAAAGAAACCAGCGAACAGGAACTTACCGAATGGATGGTGGGCAGAAAAATCGACCTTAATATCGAACGTCCGACGGTGGAAACAACACGTCCTTTGTTGGAGGTGCGCGACCTTACCATACGTAACGACGAAGGCGCGACTGCTATCGACAACGTTAGCTTTTACATTCGCGGCGGCGAAATATTGGGTGTTGCAGGTATTGCAGGATGCGGACAAAAAGAACTTTGCGAAGCTATCGCAGGGTTACGTAAAATCGAATCGGGTCAGATGATTCACAAGGGCGACAATATCGTCGGCCTCACACCAAAGGCTATATTGGAAAAGGGTATTTCCATGTCCTTCATTCCCGAGGACAGATTGGGAATGGGACTTGCTCCTTCTATGTCGATTATCGATAATATGCTTCTTAAGAAATACCGTGAATCCAAAGGGCCGTTTGTGGATAGGAAAACCGGCAGGGAAGACGCCGAAAGGATAATAAAAGAGTTAGAAGTGGTTACACCTTCTGCCGAAACCCCCGTAAGACGTTTATCTGGCGGTAATGTTCAAAAGGTATTGCTCGGTCGTGAGATTAAAGCAGGACCGAACGTTATCGTAACGGCATATCCCGTACGTGGATTGGATATCAACTCATCCTACATGATTTACAATATACTTAACAAGCAAAAGACAGATGGTGTTGGTATATTGTTCGTGGGCGAGGACCTTGACGTTATGATGGCACTCTGCGACAAGATAATGGTGCTTTGTCATGGCAAGGTAATGGGCGTTGTTCATGCTCACAAAACCAGTAAAGAAGAGCTTGGTCTTATGATGACCGGTGCTTTGGACCTTAGCGAAAAATATGCTGACAAACCTGCAGGTATCGCGAAAGATACCATGTTTGGCAACGATGACGAGGAAAAGGAGGGCATGGAATGAGATTTCACGTAGTAAAGCGTGACGCATGTCCTTTATGGAAAAAGGCTCTCGCATACGTCATGGCTGTTGTTTTGGCGTTGGGCATCGGCGCGGTAATATTACTTGCGATTGGTGTCAATCCCATTGATTATTATTATCAGCTCTTTACAATGGGTACCGTAGGCAACAAAATAGCCTACAAAACCTATATGAACTACATAAAAGAGTTTCTTCCTCTTGTAATTACCTCCGTTGCCCTCTCGTTGGCATTTAAAATGAAGTTTTGGAACATCGGGGGAGAGGGACAGTTTATTATGGGCTCTATCTCGGCAACCTACGTTGCCATTAAGTTAGGCCCCGTACTTCCCATGTGGCTTACGCTTATTATCATGTGCATTGCCGCGATGATAATAGCAGGTCTTTACGGACTTTTGGCAGGTTTTTTAAAGGTCAAGTTCGGCACGAACGAAACGCTTATGACCTTGATGCTGAACTATATTGCTCTTTATATTCTGTATTTTATCGGCGAAACAAAGGCGGGTTGGAACCTATTCTTGCAGGAAACTTCATTGCGTCCTGTTTTTGTCAATTTTTCGGAGTTTGCGAAGTTTCCGACCATAAAAATCGGAGAAAAATTCGAGCTTGATATTTGCTTTATACTAACGTTTATTATAGGTGCTTTGATATTGATTTATCTTAAATATACCAAGCACGGCTATGAAATCGGCGTTATCGGTGACAGCAGCGGCACGGCAAAATACGCAGGTATGAAAGTAAATAAAATCATACTTCGAACGGTATTTCTTTCGGCTGCGCTTATCGGTCTTGCATCGGCATTCAAGGTCGGCTCGGCAGGTGTGCTTTCAACCGCGATTACCAACGACGTGGGTTGGACAGGCATTATCATTGCGTGGTTGGCACAGCTTAATACCGGTATGATTTTTGTTGTATCGGCACTTATTTGCGTACTTCGTTACGGTTCTATCGTTGCGGCGGCGACCTATGCTCAGGTGGATTCGAGCTTTGCAAATATGCTTCAAGGCGTAATTTTGTTCTTGGTTCTCACTGCAGATTTCTTTATAAGATTCCGCATTGTACGCGTAAAGAAAGGAGAACAGGATAATGGATAAATTAAGCGTAATAACCTCTTTTATTCATAACATTATTGTATTTAATATTCCTCTTCTTTACGGTACGGTAGGCGAAATCGTGGTGGAAAAATCGGGTAGCCTTAACCTCGGTGTCGAGGGTACCATGGCGGTAGGTGCGATATTCGGATATATTTTCGGATGTTACGCAAACAGCTTGGGTGTAGGCATTTTGGTCGCATTCCTTGCAGGTGCGATTTTCGGACTTTTATTTGCTGCGCTTACGGTTACGCTTCAAGCGAATCAAAACATAACCGGTCTTACGCTTACCACTTTCGGATTGGGTGTTTATTTCTTCGTAGGTAACAGCGTTAAGGCTAAAGGTTGGCCTGTTATGGGTGATTATGCAAACGTCAAAGAGGGGTTTGCAGATATAGATATCCCATTGCTTTCCGATATTCCCGTTGTGGGCGAAGGGCTGTTTTCCCATAATCTGCTCGTTTATCTCGGTATCGCAATCGCGATTGCCGTTTGGTGGTATCTAAAGCATACCTCGATTGGTTTGAAACTTCGCGCGGTGGGTGAAAATCCTGCTGCGGCAGACTCTGTAGGTATAAACGTAAACCGTATGAAATACCTCCACATCTGTCTCGGATGCGGAATAATGGGTATCGGCGGTTATTATATGGGACTTAATATGTCGGGCTCTTTCAACTCGAGCTGCTGGATAAACGGTTACGGCTGGATAGCGGTTGCGTTGGTAATTTTTGCGAATTGGAGTCCTGCAATCGCCATACTCGGTACGTTCGTTTTCGGATTTTTCAATACCTTGCGTGTTTCGGGTCCGAGTCTTGCGGTGGCGTTTCCCGAATGGCTTGGTTGGCTTGCGGATATCCCGACGCAAATGTATCAGGCTATGCCATTTATTATTACCGCACTCGTGCTTGTCGTAACTTCTATACGTAACAAGCGCGGAAGCAGTGGTTTGCCTGCGGCATTGGGACAAAACTATTTCCGTGAAGAGCGTTAAGCGGTTTCATATTCGGAGGAAACAAAATGAATTTTTTGGAAGAACGTATTTTAAAAGACGGTATCGTAAAGCCCGGAAACGTGCTTAAGGTTGACAGCTTTTTGAATCACCAAATGGATATAGCACTTATCGACCGTATCGGCGAGGAATTTCACCGCCGTTTTGGGCATAAAAAGGTAACCAAGGTGCTTACCATCGAGTCATCGGGCATTGCCATTGCCTATGCCGTTGCCCGCTACTTCGGTGTGCCGATGGTGTTTGCGAAAAAGTCAAAGAGCATAAATATCGATGGCGATATGTTTGTTGCAGAGGTGGAATCCTTTACTCATCAAACAAAAAATAACGTCATCGTTTCGAAAAAGTTTTTAAATAAAGACGACCACATTCTTATTATCGACGATTTTCTTGCCAACGGCTGTGCGTTGCAGGGGCTGATTTCTATCAGCGAAAGCGCAGGTGCGACGGTCGAGGGCTTAGGTATCGTAATCGAAAAGGGATTTCAAATAGGCGGCAGGGTGATAAGAAACCTCGGCTATCATTTAGAATCGCTTGCGATAATCGAATCTATGGATGCGGAAAACGGCACGGTCGTTTTCAGAGGCGAATAGTTTAACATAAAAAAGACGGTTGTTACCGTCTTTTTTGTTTGTCGTGTCATTCTGCTTAAATCTTGACATTTGTAAGGATTTGTTATATAATTTACAAAAATTAAATATATCGCAGTTTGGTTCCGCGTTATCGCGGATTAGAGGGAAGTTCGGTGCAAATCCGTCGCAACCATCATTACCGTAATTGAAAGTATTTTCATAAGTCGGAATACTCACCAAGCATAAGCGAAGGTTAATCGCATCTTTGCGAATCACGTTTTTGGATATGAAAAGCGTAGCCGTTTTAGACAAGTGTAGGGGTATTTTATGCCCTTTTGCAGTTGCTTCTATAGCTACGCTTTTACCGTATTTTTCGGTAAAGGCGTTTTTTGTATTTCGGAGGAATTTATGTCGGATAAAAAGTATCAAAAAGAAGATTGTATTGCTCTTCTTAACGATAAATATAAAGAATTGCAGTCAAGCGGACTTTCGCGTTATCCTCAACGCTCGGATTTTGAACAACGGGAGGTTGTTGCAATCAAGGCGTTTTTCGGTCCTTGGCCACGTGCCTTGGAGGCGGCAGGAATAAAACCGCAAAGAGATGACGACCGATTGGAACGCAACCGCGAAAAGCGCGTGCGGGCAAAGAGAGCGCGCATTAAAGGAACAAAAAAACACATTCTATGATTGGATGCAATAATTATGCGTGACAGTTTTTCGGGTTTTCATCCGCTGAACAATTTAATATATTTTGCTCTTGTTATAGGCTTTTCGCTTGCGCTTAATCATCCGTTGGCGCAGGGAATATCGCTTGTTTGCGCTTGTATTTACGCTATCAGCATAAACGGCAGAAAGGGTATCACGTTTTTACTCAAATACGGTTTGCCTATGGTACTTTTAACGGCGTTCATCAATCCTGCATTCAACCATGAGGGTGCGACGATTTTGCTTTATTTTAATAACGGAAATCCTTTGACGTTGGAGTCTGTTTTGTACGGTATTTCGGCAGGGGTGATGCTTATTACAATCTTGCTGTGGTTTACGTCATTCAACCGAGTTATGACGTCTGATAAGTTTATTTA
>JAZRUB010000144.1:0-25016 GCA_045652305.1 Eubacteriales bacterium | reverse complement strand
GGGGTTCGATTGCGGGGTCTTCAAGGTCCAATCCCTCGTGGCTTAGGTGCCAGAGGTTTTTAACCTTAGAGTAGTTGGTTTCGCGGCTGATTTTAAGAGGAACGTTATGCGCTTCTGCATAATCGATTTCTTCGTCACGGGATTTGATATCCCATTCACGCCAAGGAGCGATGATTTTCATTTCGGGAGCGAAACGCTTAATCGCAAGTTCAAAACGAACCTGGTCGTTACCCTTACCTGTTGCACCGTGACAGATAGCGTCAGCGCCCTCTGCGATTGCGATTTGAGCAAGCTTCTTACCGATAACGGGACGAGCAAACGCGGTACCGAGCAAATAGGTTTCGTACTTAGCGTCCATTTTAAGTGCAGGGATGATAATTTCATCAACCATTTCGTCAACAAGGTCTGCAACGATAAGCTTGCTTGCGCCTGTTTTGATTGCCTTTTCTTCCAAGCCCTCAAGCTCGTCAGCCTGACCGACGTTACCTGCAACCGCGATGATTTCGGGATTGTTATAGTTTTCCTTCAACCAAGGAATGATAATCGATGTATCAAGTCCGCCCGAATAAGCGAGGACTACTTTTTTAATGTTTTCTTTGTTCATTTCTCTACCCTCAAAAATATTTTCTTCATTTTGCGTTGCCATTATAATACCAAAAAAACCGTTTGTCAATAGCAAAATGATAATTTATTCAATATTTTTTATATTTTTCTATATTTTTTGCATAATTTCCTGTTTATGGTGCATATTTATGCAATTATGCGAGTTTTTTGTGTATATTTTTGTTTTGTCGTTGCAAAAACGGCGTGACGAATCAAAAATATGTTGTTTTTAAAATAAAAACGTGATATAATTAGATGTCATCTAATGACAATAATTTAATTAAGGAGAAAAAACATGAAACGAATTTCCGCTTTACTTTTGGTAGCGTTCTTGACTTTCGGTATGTTTGCAATCTCTGCTTTGGCTGCCGATAGTTTCGAATTGCCCATCACCGGCTACGACGAAGTCGCAATAGACGAAGGCGACACCGACGGTCAGATTTACGTTTACCCTGCGGGCGACGCAGAGCGCGTAGTTGAATCCGAAGAATTCAACCTCCGTTACGTATTTATCTTTGTATGTGACAAAGACGGTAAGATTCTCGAAGCAGGCAACAACTTGGTTAAGTCTTCAGAACCGAACGCAGCAAATTTCCAAAACGAAGTTACCGCTCCTGCCGGCGGACACGTCGTTACATTCTACTATAATAGCTCCAACACAGCAAACCAAGATGCATACGATTTATATAACGAAGTGCTTACCAAATTTGCGCCTACCACCGACGTTTATAACGAAACCGTAAAACTAAACGACTGTCCCTATACTGCAACTTACAAGGACAGCGCAATTACTTTCTCAAAAAATTCCGCTTCCGATAACGAAACCACCCCTTCGGAAACCCCCGATGAAAGTTCTGATATTTCTTCCGACGCAAGTGCTGACGTTTCTTCCGACGCAAGTCCTGACGTTTCTTCCGACGCAAGTGCTGAAGTTTCCTCTGATGAAAGAGTTGAAGTTTCTTCCGAAGTAAGCGCTGATGCCTCTTCCGCCGAAAGCATAGAAGCTTCTTCCACAATTGAATCTTCCGAAGCTTCCGACGCAATTTCTGACGCTGGCGATGACGACAGCACCCCTGTTGCTCTTATAGTTATTATCGCAGTCGCAGTTGTTGCGGCAATCGCAGTTGCAGTTGTAGTTTTCAAAAAGAAGAAATAATTAAATAACCCAAATGAAACAAACCACCGTAGCGGACAAAACCTGCTACGGTGGTTTTTCTTATTCAGTATTTGAGAATTAAAAACTTCCTCCGCCACCGCGAGAGCCGCCTCCTCCGCCGCTTCTGCCACCGGAGCTTGTATTCTTCGGACGGGCAACACGGGTTACGGTAGAGTATAGGAAAAGGTCACGGCTTTGTTCGAGGTTAAAACTACCTTTGCGTACATACTCGCGCGCTTGGTTTTGATAATGAACGCTTTTCAATTTCGATTTCATAACCGAGGTTACTATGAACGCGATTACAAAACCGATAACCAAGCAAATCAAAAGTGTTGAACCGAACGAGAAACGCAATTCATCGTATGTCGCCTCCGCAAACGAGGAAAAGGCATCATAATAATCACCGCTCTTCAAATCGTCGACAAAATATTCGGACATCGCAGTTCCCTCGGGAAGCTTGCTGTCGCCGAAAAACTCTATGTACCATTGGCGGTCTTTTATAGATACGGTAAGTATTACGCCCGAACCGTTCTCACCCATTCCGTAATTACCCGATTCGAACGCATCTTTCGTAAACTGAAACGGAGTTTTTGTTCCGTAGGTTTCGGTAGTCACGATAACAATATCGTACTCGAATTCCGTTCTTATATCATCAATTCTCGCAATCAATTTGGTTTCTTGACTTTCCGATAGCAAGTCCGCGCCGTCAATAAGACGTGTAGCTTCTGTTTCTGCCGAAACCGAAATTCCAAGCAGACACAAAAGCGAGAGTGCAAGAAGACAAACCGTTAATTTTTTCATTATCGTTTCCCTCCTTACATCAACCAGAACAGATAGCTTGCGGCAAAAGCCACCGCGCCGATAGCAGCGGTGAGTCCGAAAAGCCAACGTCCGTATGCCTTTTTATCAAGCGGAAGGTTACCGACGAATTTGCCGGTTTGACCGTTCATCGCAAAGGTGTATTTATTTCCCTCGTAGGTGGTATTTAACAACCACACGGGATAAAGCGCGTATTTCGCGCTTCCGTTTGAAAGACGCACCTTGACCGACTCGGGAATTACGGTAGAGTAGCCCTGTACCGTATCTGCAAAGGTTTGCTCGGTGGTTTTACGGACACGTTCGTTTGCACGTGCAACGCTCTGCTCGGCATCAACGTCATATTTATCGGCAAGATAACCTGCAAGATAAGCGGTTTGAAAATCAACCGCACCCGAAAAATCAAAAGGTTCGATAGACTCCATCAAATCGTCTGCCATTTTCTCCGAACCGTCTACGGGAATACGGTCAAAGCCCATACTTCCCTTTCGGGTTATCGAATAATGGCTCGTTTTAGTGTAAATATAATTACTGTCGGACCATGAATTCACACGCGTTGCGCGATAACGGGCATCTGCATCCGCATCCGCATCAAAAATCCAGAACGGAACGTATATACCCTTTATTTCATCAATATGGTTTTTGTCCTTAAACACTTTCGGCAAAAGTCTTTTTCCGCTTAAATGCTTTGTAAGACCGTCTATTGCCGATTGTTTATCAAGTTTAAACGGAATTACAAAATCAGGCTTCAACGCACCCGAAAGCTGACCTTTCATAACTACAGCGTTATCACAAAACGGACATTTTGTAGCGGCAAGAGTTTCGTCGCCTATGATTTCACCACCGCAGGAGTTGCAAATATAAACACGCATCCCCTCGGCTTCGCCCTCTTTCCATTCGCGTCCTGCTGTTGTTTCCCAATTCAATTCCTCAACGCCCTCGTTTTTTAGGTCGTCGTCATAGGATTTAAGGGTTTCGGGTTCAAACTCGGTATCGCAGTAGGGGCATTTCATGTTTTGGCTTTCGCTGTCAAACTCAATAGCACCGCCACAACAAGGACATTTATATTCTTTCAAATCGGACATAAAATCACTCCTTGAATCAAATTATACAATAGCCGAAAAGAACGCTTTTGAATAATCTTAGTTCGATTCTTTTCGGCTATAAATTTACATCTTATCTCCGCATTCGGGACAGAATTTGGGAGGATTAGCAGGGTCTTCAACCTTGAATCCGCATTTATCGCAAACCAAAGTGGGTTTCTTCGCGCCACATTCGGAACAGAATTTACCGTTATTGACAGTACCACAAGTACAGGTCCAACCATCGTTTTCGGGCTTCTTTGCACCGCATTCAGCGCAGAATTTGCCTGTCGCCGTCGCACCGCAAGCACATTTCCATCCGTTTTGTGCGGTTTCTTGTGCCTTTTGAGCTTGTTGCTGTACGCCCGTATTATAAAAGCCTTGCGCCGCGTTGAATCCGCCGCCCATAGCGTTGCCTGCCATACCCATGCCCATGAATCCGGTCATTGCGCCGGCTTCGTTACTTGCGGCATTTTCCATTGCGTTTGCAGTCGCTTCGGTCATTCTACCTGCCATCATGAAAGGATTTTGACCGTAGGTTGCGGCATCTTCCATTTGGTTAATCTTCTTCATATCCTCTTCGGTAAGAGTGATAGGATTAAGAGCAATCGAACCAACGCTGATACCTCTGTTTTCAACCCAATCCTGCTTCAATGCCTCGTTCATGGCATCTTTGAGTTCTTTTGCCTTTGCAGGAAGCTGTGCAGGACGCAAGCCGAGTTCGGACATTGCACCCAACGCGGGTTGAAGTGCATCTATAAATTCTGCTTTTAACTGTTCATCGATTTGGTCTCTTGTATATTCATTTTCAACGTTTCCGCACACTCTGGTATAGAAAAGAAGCGGGTCGGAAATGGTGTAGGAATACAAACCGTTACATCTTACCTGAACGGTTCTTCTCATGCCGATTTCCTTGTTTACAACGTCGAACATTATGGGATTGGGAGTGCCAAATTTATTGTTAAGTATTTCTTTTGTGTTGAAATAATAAATTCTTTGGTCCTTACCCGTGTCGCCACCGTATGTGAAACGCTTACCGATAGTTTTGAACGTATCGATTATACTCTTACCGAGAGAACCCGAGAATATGCTCGGTTCGGTAGAAGAATCATAAGTGAATTCACCCGGTTCGGCACAAACTTCAACGATTTTGCCCTGTTCGACGATTATCATACATTGTCCGTCGGCTACCGCAATACCCGAACCGTTGGATATGATGTTTTCTTCGCCCTTGGTGTTTGAAGAACGTGAAGAAGAACGTTTTTGTCCTTTCTTTACCAATACGTTGTTGCTGAGCGCATCACAGTAAAAGAACTCTTTCCATTGATCTGCCAAGGTTCCGCCCAATGCGCCTATACCTGCTTTAATAAGTCCCATGATATTACTCCTTTATATTTGGTTTATACCATTATATTTTGTATATTATTGTTTTCATTATTTGCAAGTCAATTTTGCTATAGCTGTATTATCGCCTGCAATAACAAGAAGTTCGTTTTCCGAAAAAGTTCTTGTAGGGTCTGCAAGAAGCACAAATTCGTCCTCACCGTGCTTGGCAACTGCGATGACATTTATATTGTATTTGCGGCGAACATCAAGTTCTGTGACGGATTTTCCCACCCACGCCTTAGGTGTGATTATTTCGGCTATTGCAAATTCGCCCGACGGTGCAAAATAGTCTACCATTCCTCGTCGCGACAGCGTATACGCAAGTTTTATTCCCGATTCCTTTTCGGGAAGCACAACAAAATCTGCGCCAACCTTTAAAAGCACCCGTTTTTCTCGTTCATCGGTTGCTCGAACGACAATTTTATTGACACCGAGTTCCTTTAAAAGAAGCGTTATAAGAATCGTATCCGAAAGGTGGTGTTCCATACAAACTACCGCACATTCGCAATTCTTAATTCCTGATGCGCGAAGCACAGATTCATTTGTCGCATCACCGCAGACAGCATTTGTCACGGCATCTCCTATGTCATCAATTTTTTCTTGAGTTTGGTCGATAACAAGCACTTGTTGTTTTGTTTTTGCAAGTGTCAATGCAAGGTTAGTACCAAAATTACCAAGTCCAATAACACATATAGCTTTGTTTGCACTCATGATTTTTCTCCTTTAGAAATCATCCAATCGGAATGCCCATACGGGGATAACTTATCGGCGGTTTTTTGCGGTTGGTACGAACCATTACCGCATACATTACCGATGTGATACCTATACGCCCGAAGAACATCAAACTTATTATCAATAATTTTCCAAAAAGCGTAAGCGTGGGTGTTATTCCCACCGTTATGCCAACCGTACCGAACGCCGAGAACACTTCAAAATATGCATCAACAAGCGGAACCGATTCGGAAACAGATAGTGCGAATCCGCCTATTATAACCACCAAAAGACCTATAACGAAAAGCGAAAAAGCACGTCTTACCGCATCGCTATCCAGACGCCTGCGTCGGAAAACAATGTCCCTCTCGCCTCGTATAATGCTTACGGTAGCGGCAAGAACCACCGCAATAGTTCCAACCTTAATACCGCCTGCGGTAGAGCCGGAATTACCTCCGATGAACATCAGCATCATGCAAAACAGTTTGCCTTCCTCAGAAAACGCCATCTGATTTACAGAAGCAAATCCCGCCGTACGCAAAGTGACCGATTGAAACAGCGAACGAAGTATTTTGCTACCTGCCCCTCCCGTACCGAGTACCGAAGCATTATTCCATTCCACGACAGCAATAACTGTAGCGCCAAGTAAAATAAGCAAGGTGGTCAGTGTCAAAACCGTTTTCGTATAAAGCGAAAGGCGGTCACGTTTTGTTATAAAATCACGTATATCGTCCCATACAATAAAACCTATGCCGCCTGCGATTATAAGCACCATAAATACTATATTCAAATAAACATTGTCAGCATACGCAGATATACTTGCGAACTCACCGAAATGCTTGCCCAAAATATCAAAGCCTGCGTTACAGAACGCGCTTACCGAGTGAAATATACTGTAACACATCCCTTTTAACAGCCCAAATTCAGGCACAAACCTAAATGCCAAAAGCGCTGCACCTAACCCTTCCGCGGAAAAAGCGAAAACCGTTACGCGATGGGCAAAAGAGGCGAGATTTGAATAGGGGTCAAGGTTCATTGACTGAGTAAAAAGCACCTGCTCGCGCGGCGAAACACGACGTCTTAAAAGCGTTGAGAATACCATTGCAAGCGACATGAATCCAAGACCGCCTATCTGTATAAGAAGCAAAACGACGCCCTTACCGAATGCCGACCAGTAAATACCCGTGTCTACCGTAATCAATCCGGTCACACACGTAGCGCTGGTGGCGGTAAAAAGCGCCGTTATAGGGTCTGTAAATTCTCCGTCCGAAGACGAAAAAGGCATAATGAGAAGAAGCGTTCCGACGAGAATTATCGCCAGAAAGCCGAAAATAATGACATTTGTCGGTGGCATTCGTCTCTTCTTCAATTCGTTATACCTTTCATTAAAAATCCAATTATAAACACTTTAAAATCTCGTCACGCAACGACGAAACGTCGCTGACGGGATTTTTTTGACATTCGGCAAAAAGCCGTTTTGGCTCGGAATAACCGTACCCTATCGGAATATAGTCTATCCCACAGGCTTTAGATACAAGAAGGTCAGCCATTCCGTCGCCGACAAAAATCGTTTCTTCGGGTGTAACACCCCATTCCGACAACAAAGAAAGTGTCAAATCGGGGTTCGGTTTACGTTCGTTAAAAGAACGCACTCCGCGTACATAATCAAACCTATTCCCAAAATAATGCTTTATCATCGGCACGGCAGAGCTGTCGTCTTTATTGGTAACAACAGCGGATAAAATCCCCATACTTTTTAATTCGTCAACAAGTTCGGTTATTCCCTCGTATGGATAGGTTTTATCAAGCATGTGCTTTTGATATTCCTCGCGGAATCGGGCACGAACCTCTTTTACAAATCCGTCGTCGTATTTTTTGGCATTTTCATCGGAAAGTGCACGTCTTATAAGCATAAGCGAGCCGTTCCCGATAAAACCTTTTACCGCTTCTTCCGTACGATGCGGAAACCCGTAAAACTCAAGAGCGCTGTTCACCGCGTAGGCAATATCGCCAATCGTGTCTAAAATCGTTCCGTCAAGGTCGAAAATGACAGCCTTTTTCTTGAAATTATGCAACTTCGTTTTCAATAAAGGTTGCGATATCTTTAACAGTCTTGAGTCCGGTTGCATCGTCGGGAATAATTATGTTCATCTCGTCTTCGAGAGTCATAAGCATTTCAACTATGTCAAGGCTGTCTGCGCCGAGGTCCTCTACAACCGCTGCATCATCGGAGATATCCGAAGCGTTTATACGGAGCTGTTTAGCAATTACTTCTTTAACTTTTTCAATCATCTGCATGGTAAAATTTTCCTTTCGTTATTGCAAAAAAAATTCTTCTTGGTCATTCGCCTTAAAAAGGCACCACAAACATAATAATCTATATATATTAAAATTACAAGTATTTTTTTAATTTTTTACATTTTGTTAGTTATTTACCTCTTAATTTTATTGACGAAAATAAAAAAATATGGTATCATATACTGATTTATTATGGGGGTACTGTATGCTTATACTTGGTATTGACCCGGGACTTGCAACAATAGGTTTCGGATTGGTCTTGAAAAACGGCGAAAAATACCGTGCAATAGAATACGGTGCTATCACCACAGCGCCCAAGCAGATGATAGAAAAACGTCTGTGTGAGATATACGATTCAATGGTCGAGCTCATAACCAAAACAAAACCCGATTGTATGGTGATTGAGGAAATTTTCTTCAACAACAACATCACCACCGCTATTGACGTTTCTATGGCGAGAGGGGTAATACTTCTTGCCGCGTATAAATGCGGTGTCGATATTTACGAATACACTCCGCTTGAAGTAAAAAGCTCGGTTGTCGGCTACGGCAGAGCGGAAAAACAGCAAGTACAGTACATGGTTCGGTTAATGCTCGGACTTAACGAAACTCCAAAACCCGACGACACGGCAGATGCACTTGCGCTCGCCTTGTGTCACGGCACGCGAATGACAGCCAATTATTGATTAAAACCTAAGGAGAAGCCATCATGATACATTTTGTTCACGGAACACTTGCAAAAGTAACAAGTGACTGCGCCGTTATAGATTGTTGCGGTGTAGGTTTTAAAATGGGAATATCCATTTCGACCTGCTCGAAAATATCCATGCAAACCGGCAAAGACGTGCTTCTCTACACCTATATGGCGGTCAGCGAGGACAATATTGCGCTTTACGGTTTCTCGGACGAAGACGAGCTTACTCTCTTTACCCGTCTTATCTCGGTTTCGGGTATAGGCCCGAAAGCCGCCATGTCGATACTCGGTACGTTCTCGCCCGATGATTTACGCGCCGCAATCGCAAACGGCGACGCAAAGACAATCGCGCAAGCTCAGGGTATCGGACTTAAAACCGCACAGAAATTGATTATTGAGCTTAAAGACAAGGTCGGTGCATCGGATGCCGACGTTATAGGCTCAGGCAACAACGGCGGAAACGGCGAAAAGATTGTACAGGTGGTTGACACCTTATCAATTTACGGTTTCCCTCGTGCAAAGGTTACCGAGGTGTTAAAGAAATTGGACACTTCGCTTCCGCTTGAAGAGCTCATTTCACAAACGCTTCAAATTCTGGGAAAGGAGGCAGGACGATAAATGCCCATAAACTCCAAAATACCCGATTATTCGGATGATTTCGATTTCGAAAGCCGTTTGACGAGCGCGGAATTTTCGGCAGAGGACGTTGAAAGCGAATTTTCGCTACGTCCCAAAACACTTTCGGAATACGTCGGTCAGCAAAAGGTAAAGGACAACCTATCGGTGTTCATAAAAGCGGCATCGTCGAGAGGCGATTCGCTCGACCACGTTTTGCTTCACGGCCCTCCCGGTTTGGGCAAAACCACGCTTTCATGCATTATTGCATCGGAATTGGGTGTAAAACTCAAAGTAACAAGCGGTCCTGCCATCGAAAAAGCAGGCGACCTTGCGGCTTTGCTTACAACACTTGAACGCAACGATATACTTTTTATCGACGAAATACACCGTCTTCCCCGTCAGGTAGAGGAAGTGCTCTACCCTGCGATGGAGGATTTTGCGCTTGACCTTATGATGGGCAAAGGCCCGTCGGCGAGGTCGATACGTATACCACTTAAACCCTTTACTCTTATCGGCGCAACGACAAGGGCGGGACAACTCTCCTCTCCTCTGCGTGACAGATTCGGTATGGCGTTTAGGCTCGAACTCTACACACCAGAAGAGCTTGCGCTTATTATCACCCGTTCGGCAGGAATATTGGGTGTTCCCATAACAGCCGACGGTGCTTATGAAATTGCACTTCGCTCACGCGGAACACCGCGTATTGCAAACCGTTTTCTTAAACGCGTGCGTGACTTTGCAACGGTTGAGGGCAACGGTGTTATAGATTTCCACATCACCCGTACCGCGCTAGATGCGCTTGAAGTAGATGCGCTTGGTTTGGATTCTGTTGACAGACGTATGCTTAACGCGATTATCAATCATTTCGGTGGCGGTCCCGTCGGTCTTGAAACGCTTGCGGCTGTCATCGGTGAAGAATCGGTAACGCTCGAAGACGTTTACGAACCTTATTTGCTTCAGCTCGGTTTTATCAACCGCACACCGCGCGGAAGATGTGCTACCGCAGGTGCATACCGCCATTTAGGACTTGACGTCCCGAGCGGAATGAATGAACAGACAACCCTTCTCGACTAAAATCGAAGATTTTTGCCGTTGGCAAAAATCTACCTCACTTCTTCCCTATTACCTCTTACTTCTTACCTTAATTTCCGGAGGAAATTCACTATGTATTCTGCCGACAACTGGAAGGATTACCGCCTTCTTGATGCAAACAACGGCGAAAGGCTCGAAAAATGGGGTGAATATACCCTTATACGTCCCGACCCTCAGGTTATCTGGGGCGGTGAACGTAACGGCGAATGGAAAAAGGCAAACGGAATATATCGCCGTTCGCGCTCGGGCGGAGGCGAATGGATAAAAAAAGACGTGCCTGAAGAATGGATTATTTCTTACGGCGACCTTAAATTCGGCATTTCGCCTATGGGATTTAAGCATACGGGACTTTTCCCCGAACAAGCGGCAAACTGGGATTGGTTCACCAAGCTTATAAAAAACAGCAACCGCGAAATAAAGCTGTTAAACCTTTTTGCTTACACCGGCGGTGCAAGCGTTGCGGCGGCAAAAGCAGGTGCGTTTGTCTGCCACGTCGATGCCTCAAAGGGTATCGTTGCCAAGGCGAAACGCAACGCGGAATTATCGCAAATACCGCAAAACAAGATAAGATATATAGTTGACGACTGCTTTAAGTTCGTCGCGCGTGAAATAAGACGCGGAAACAAGTACGACGCGGTTATTCTCGACCCTCCCTCTTTCGGACGCGGTCCGGGAGGTGAAAGGTGGGTTATCGAAGAATGTCTTGACGAGCTTGTAAACCTGGTTTGCCAAGTGCTGTCCGACGAACCGCTATTCGTGCTTTTAAACTCATACACAACAGGACTTTCCCCTGCCGCAAACGGATACGTGCTTCGCAAGAACACACGCGCTTTCGGCGGACACGTGGAAAGTCAGGAAATCGGCATCCCTGTCGAAAGCAGCGGAGAGATACTCCCCTGCGGTGCGGCATCAAGGTGGATGCCCTAAACAAAGTCAATTACGAGGTAATCAATGTCATTTATCGAAGCGCGCGGGCTTGAATTTTCCTATTCGCCCGAGGAGGACAAGATAATAAACGGGCTCGACCTTAAAATCGAAAAAGGCAGTTACGTTTCGATAATCGGTCACAACGGTTGCGGCAAAAGCACTCTTGCGAAGTTGCTTTGCGGTATCCTTTTGCCGAACAACGGCAACGTGCTTATTGACGGAATGGATACAGCGAACGAAGAGCTTTCGTTTGAGATTCGCAAAAAATGCGGTATGGTGTTCCAAAATCCCGATAACCAACTTGTCGCAAGTGTTGTCGAGGAGGACATTGCCTTTGCGCCCGAAAACTTGGGTTTGCCACGCGAAGAAATAAGAAAACGTGTGGACATGGCGCTCGAAACCGTTGACATGGTGCAGTACGCTAAACACGCAACGTACAAGCTTTCAGGCGGACAAAAACAGCGAATCGCTATCGCAGGGATTCTCGCAATGTGTCCCGAATGTATCGTTTTTGACGAAGCAACGGCTATGCTCGACCCTACGGGCAGAAAAGAGATTGTTTCGGCGATGAAAAGACTTAACCGCGAGATGGGTATTACTGTTATAACCATAACGCATTATATGAACGAGGCTGTCGAGGCGGACAGAATCATCGTCATGAACAAGGGCGAAATTATTTCTGACGGCACTCCCGAGAAAATATTTTCGGAAGTAGAAAAATTAAATTCGGTTTCGCTTTCTGTTCCTCAAGTGACCGAGTTGATGTATCTGCTCCAGCAAGACGGTCACGACCTACCGCGAGGTGTTTTGCACGCAATGGATGCCGCCGATGTTATAGAAAAGTTTATCAAAGGGGCAAAAAATGACTAACGCGCTTGAACTTAGAAATATAAGCGTGATTTTCGGAGAGGGTACGCCTTTCCGCAAAGCCGCGCTTGATAATATAAATACAGCCTTTCCTCAGGGTGAAATAACAGGCATTATCGGTCACACAGGAAGCGGAAAAAGCACACTCGCATCGCTTCTTAACGGACTTTCGAAGCCTACCGAGGGCGAAGTATTGCTTTTCGGCGAGAATATTTGGGCAAAACCCAAGGAAATGGTAAAGATAAGAAGCCGTGTGGGATTGGTATTCCAATATCCCGAATATCAACTTTTTGACGAAACGGTGGAAGCGGATATCGCATTCGGTCCTAAAAACATGGGGTTGTCGATTGACGAAATAAACAACCGAGTAAAGCTTGCCGCAGAATTTTGCGGACTGAGCCAAAAAGACCTTAAACGCTCACCCTTTGAAATGTCGGGCGGACAGAAACGCCGTGCCGCGATTGCAGGTGTACTTGCAATGCGCCCCGAAATTTTGGTGCTTGACGAGCCTGCGGCAGGGTTAGACCCGAAAGGCAGAGAAGAAATTTTAGGCGGTCTTACCGAATACAAAAACACATACGGTGCGACATTGATAATAATTTCGCACAGTATGGAAGATATAGCAAATTATGCCGACAGGATTTTAGTTATGAAAGACGGTACGGTATATATGCAAGGTAGCGTAGACGATATATTCATGCAGGCAGAAAGGCTTTTCGATGCTAAACTCGACCTACCTCAAATCACCAAGCTATTTATCGAGCTCAAAAAACGCAGACTTTGCGAAAACACCGACGTTTATACCGTCGGATACGCTAAAAAAGAAATCGAAAAAATCGCATTGGCGAAATAAATTTCACCTTGCGGTTCTCTAACCTACTTATCAAGAGGTAAAAATGCTTAAGGACGTGACCTTTGGTCAATATTATCCGGGTAACTCGTTGCTTCACCGCACCGACCCGAGAATAAAACTTATAATCCTTATCGAATACCTTGTCCTCGTTCTCGTTGCAAAAAGCGAACTGGCGGCTTTGCTGTCGCTAACTTTCACCGTATTTCTTATTGCGGTTTCGGGCGTGAGGTTTTCGGTATTAATAAAATCGGCAAAACCGCTTATTTTCGTGCTTGTGTTTACCGCAGTCATCAATTTGTTCTTCACCGCAAGTGAGGGCGAACCGTTGATTGCTTGGAAATTCATAAAAATTTACGAAGCAGGCATAAGAAACGCGGTTATGATGCTTTTAAGATTGCTCTCTTTGGTGTTGGGCACAAGCGTGCTTATTTCGTTTACAACAAGTCCGCTTGAATTGACCGATGCGATTGAAAGTTTGTTATCGCCTTTGAAGAAGATAAAGGTGCCGGTGCACGAATTTGCGATGATGATGTCGATTGCACTTCGTTTCATTCCTACTCTTATCGAGGAAACGAACAAAATCATCTCGGCGCAGAAAGCGCGTTGCGCAGATTTCGAAAGCGGAAACCTATTAAAGCGCTTAAAAGCACTTATTCCGATATTGATACCGCTTTTTGTTTCCGCCGTCAGACGTGCCGAGGAGCTTGCCGACGCTATGGAATGCCGTTGTTATCACGGCGGTGAGGGCAGAACGAAGCTCAAGGTGATGAAATCGGATGCAAAAGACTATGGTTTTCTTGTGGTTGTAACTTTAATTACAGTAGGAATATTCTTTCTGAACCGTATAACATGGTCGGAGGTAATTGGATTTTGCGAGGCTATATTCTAAAAATAGCATATAAAGGAACCAATTATTGCGGTTGGCAGGTTCAGCCGAACAAGCAAACGGTTCAATCGACGTTGCAAAAGGCGTGCGAGGAGATTTTCGGGGTGAAAACCGACCTTACGGGCTGCAGTCGTACCGATTCGGGCGTTCATGCAAGAGAGTTTGTCGCGCTATTAAGCGGAGATTTGCCGATTATTCCTGTCGATTCGCTTCATTTGGCAATAAACACAAAACTGCCCGATGATATTGTCGTCAACGAGGCGTTGATTGCGCCCGACAACTTCCATCCGAGATACGATGCCTTGGGCAAAGAATATGTTTACTGCATACGCAACAGCAAAACGCGCGACCCGTTTACAACCGAAACGTCATGGCAGTTTCACAGATATATTGACGTTGACAAAGCAAATGAGATTTGTCAAGAGTTTGTCGGAAAGCACGACTTTTGCGCATTCATGGCGACGGGCTCGAAAATAATCGACACGGTACGTGAGGTTAAGTATTTCAACGCAAGACGCGAAGGAGAAAATGTCATTTTCACCGTAGCGGCAGACGGTTTCTTATATAATATGGTAAGAATAATGGTAGGTACCGTTGCTCAAATGGCATCGGGCACAGACATTATGCCTATAAAACAAATTATCGAATCACGCGACAGAGCGAATGCAGGAAATACAGCCCCTGCAAAAGGACTTACATTAAACAAAGTATTTTATTGATTATTTGAACATGGCAACATATACCGACCAAAATGCCTGACTTTTTGGTCGAGAAAGGAGTGACAAAATATGGGAGCATTTTCGGGTTTCCGAGAAAAAAATTCGAAAAGAAATAAGCAAGAAACACCATCGGTTGCATCGCACTACACAAAACTCGCACGCAGAGCTTCTTTGGTGCGTTATGTTGTACTTGTGTTTGTCGTGGTGTTTGCGGTTTACTCCTTTTCGTTCCACGGAAGTGAAATAACGGTTGACAACTTCGAATATATGATGAAATTCCTTAATATAAACGAAGAAGCGACCAACCACGTCGGAAGTATACTATCGTTTGACGGAAGCAAAGGCAACCGCGGATTGTCGTACAAGGGCGACCTTGCGGTGCTGAACGAAAACGGATTGACAATATCGGGTTGGGACGGTGAAGTAATACTTAGAGAAACTTTCACGTTTGACCATCCGAAAATGATTGAAAACGGAATAAACATATTTTGTTACGACCTCGGCGGTAAAGAATTAAGAATATTTAATTCTTATTCGCAACTTTCCAAAATGCCGTTTGACTACCCTATTTACGGCGTTACGGCATCGAAAAACGGAGAATTTGCGGTTGTTACCTCCGCGAAAGGTTACCGTTCGGCAGTTCACGTTTACGACAAGGATTTCAGAATAATATATTCTCGATTGTTCGGCGACAAATACGTAGACTTCGCATCCATTTCTTCCGACGGTCAGGAATTTATTACGGCAGCACATTTTTCACAAAAAGGAAACTTGGTTACTCAAATTTCAAGATTTAATATACATTCCGAAGACGTTGTTTCTTCGCAAGAGTTTATCGGCGAGATTCCGCTTGGAATTTACCACACGGATGAAGGCTATTCTCTGCTGACGACCGATTCTTTAAGACTATTTAACGCCAATGATGAGTGCACTCATGAAATCTCGTTTGCCGAAAAAGAATTACTGTCGGGCAGAGTTTTCGGCGATAAAATACTTATCAATTACGGATTAGACGGTCTTTCGGGCGGTACCGAAACGCTTGTTTACCGACTTGACGGAAGCGTTGAGTTTTCGCGACAGTTCGATACGGCGCTTACCGACTCGGCAGTTTGCGGAAGCAAGCTGTATACCCTCTCGCCGGGTGTCCTTATTGAATGTGACATAACAAGCGGAGACGAAAACATATATTCCATACCTACGTCATATTCCGCACTTGTCGTTGACGGAGAAGAACTTGTACTATTCTCTGAAAACCAAGCAGAATATTTCGACAGTTCAGCTTTTGAAAGAGAGGACAATGATTGATGAATTTCATACTTGACCTTGCGATTATTGCCATAATTGCAATTACAATTTACTTCGCAGCGAAAAACGGTTTTGTCAAAACCGCAATAAGCGCAGTTTCGTTCATTTTGGCTATCGCCTTAACCGCAATGTTTGCTTCTCCCCTTGCGGACTATATAAAGAGCACTGCGATTGGTGAAAAAATCGAAACCACCACCGAAGAAGCAATAACCAACGCGCTCGTAAATACATCCGAAGGCATAGACGGTCTTTTGGAGGGCGGCTCCGAAGATTTCAATAAGCTCATTGCTATTTCGGGTTTAAGCTTGGATGAAATTTCCGATTGGTACGATAACAACGTCATCGATACCGAAAACGGCGAATCGGCACTTGCCAAACGAATTGCAGAGCCGATAATCAATATTATCGCAACGGCTATTGCAGTAGTTATACTTTTCATCGGCATATTGATTGCTTTGGCGATTATATCGAGAATTCTTAATTTGGTGGCAAAGCTTCCGATTATACGTACCGCAAACAAGTTGTTGGGCATTTTGTTGGGCGTAATTCTTGCGCTTTTAAGAGCTTGTTTGTTCTGCTTTGTCATGAGTGTGTTGTTAGAAAACTCGGCATTCCTTAACAGCGAATTTTTATCAAGCCTTGACGCAGAAAAAACTTTATTGTTTAAATTCTTCAGCGAAATAGATGTTTTTTCGTTCTTTATATAATTAATATAATTAAAAACGCAACAGTACAAAAAATTAACGAGGCATAAAAAGACATGAGGTATATTCCGAACATTTTGTCGGTTATCAGACTTTTGATGATACCGCTGTTTGTTTATTCGTATTTCGAATATAACACTCCGTCTGACTGTTATATAGCTGCCGCTATATACGTTTTGGCGTGGTTTACCGATGCTTTGGACGGTTATCTCGCAAGACGAAACAACTGGATAACCGACGCAGGTAAAATTTTAGACCCGCTTGCAGACAAATTAATGCAAATAACCGCCGCTTTATGTTTCACAATAGATAATATAATGTATCTTGTTTTGCTAATTCCGATTGTTCTGAAAGAACTGGCTATATTAGTCGGTGGAATACTGGTTATCAAACGCAGTAAAACGGTAGTTCAAGCGCGTTGGTACGGAAAAGTGGCAACTGTAATACTTTTCCTTTGCGCCTTTTTGAGAATAATCGTTCGTAATAACGCCACATTGGACATAATTATATGTACAGTAATGGTTACGATGTTGATTTTCTCGTTACTAATGTATTATTTAAAGGTTTTCAAAGAAAAACAAGACTAATCCCTATGCTAAACGGAGTTTTCGTTTAGTTACGCAAAATATGAGGTGACACAGTAAATGGAATTCAAGAGATGTTCACGATGCAATATTCGCCCTGCGATAATTTTCGTTCAGAAAAGTGTTGCAGGTAAAATAACAAGCGAGGGTTTTTGCATTAAATGTGCTCAGGAGCTCGGCATAAAGCCTATTGACGATATAATTAATCAGATGAATATGAGTCCCGAAGATATTGATGCACTCAACGAAGGTATGATGGGTGGATTAATGCCTTTGATGGGCGATGACGATAATGACGAGGAGGGCAGAGCGCCTTCTATCGATATTAATTCTTTCTTCGGTAATACTCCTATGGAAAGCAAAGAAAAACAGGGCGAATCCGAAGGCAAAACGAACTCGAAACCCAAGGGAAAACGCGGAGCAAGTTATTTACGTGACTTTTGTCTTTGCCTTACCGAGCGTGCGCGCGAAGGAAAGCTTGACAATATTATCGGACGTGACAGCGAATTGGAACGTGTTGTTCAGATTTTAACTCGCCGTCAAAAGAATAACCCCTGCCTTATAGGCGAACCCGGTGTCGGTAAAACCGCAGTTGCAGAAGCACTCGCGCAGAAAATCGCAAAAGGTGATGTGCCTTATAAGTTAAAGGACAAGGAAGTTTATCTTGTCGATATGACGGCGATTGTTGCAGGCACGCAGTTTAGAGGTCAGTTCGAAAACCGTATGCGCGGTCTTATTGAGGAAACAAAAAAAGCCGGTAACGTCATTCTCGTTATCGACGAAGTACACGCGATTGTCGGCGCAGGCAACGCAGAGGGTGGTATGAACGCCGCAAATATTCTTAAACCTGCCCTATCAAGAGGTGAAATCCAGCTTATCGGTGCGACAACGCTTAAAGAATACCGTCAGTATATCGAAAAGGACGCCGCGCTTGAACGTAGATTCCAACCTGTAATGATAGGCGAACCCTCGATTGAGGACAGCGTGAAGATTCTGCAAGGTATTAAGAAATATTACGAAACCCATCACGGAATCAATATACCCGATTATTTGCTTCGCAGAATGGTAACTCTTTCCGAGCGTTATATCACCGACCGATTCTTGCCCGACAAGGCAATCGACCTTATGGACGAGGCTTGCTCACATATGGCAATGCACTCACCTGTGATAAACGAGCTACAACTTGTTACAGAAGAATTGAAAAAGCTTCGCGAGGATTTGAAAACACTCGAAGCAAAGGAAACGCCCGAAGAGGACGATTTCCGCAAAATAGCCGATATTAAGACCTCGCTTATGAGAAAAGAAGCAAGGTTTAACGAGCTTTCGGCAGAGCGCGATAATTTAAAGCTCACCGATGCCGAAATCGCAAGGGTTATAGAGGTATGGACAGGAATCCCTGCCACAAATATAAGCGAAAACGAATTCGTAAAGATAGAACGTCTTGAAAACGAAATCAAAAAGCGTATCATCGGTCAGGACGATGCCGTAAACTCGGTTGCAAGAGCGATAAAACGCTCGCGTGCGGGCATATCCTACAAGAAGAAACCGGTTTCGTTCATTTTCGCAGGTAGCACCGGCGTGGGTAAAACCGAATTGGTCAAGGTGCTCTCGGCTTATTTGTTCGATTCGCCCGATGCGTTTATTCGCCTTGACATGAGCGAATTTATGGAAAAGCACTCGGTTTCGCGTATTATCGGTTCGCCTCCCGGTTACGTCGGATATGACGATGCAGGTCAGTTGACCGAAAAAATCAGAAGAAAACCCTACACCGTCGTTTTGTTTGACGAAATAGAAAAAGCACATCCCGACGTTATGAACATCCTGCTTCAAATTCTTGATGACGGTCGTATTACCGATGCGCACGGCAAGGAAGTCAATTTCGAAAACACTGTTATCATAATGACGACCAATGCAGGAAGCAACGAAGCTCACTCGGTTGCAGGGTTCGGCGAAAGTGTGAAAGCCAACGACCGCGCGAAAGTCATGAAAGCGCTCGAAGCATTCTTGCGTCCCGAATTTATAAACCGCGTTGATGAGATTGTTGTGTTTAATCGTCTTACACGTGATAATTTCACAAAGATATGCCGTATTATGCTTGGCGATTTGCAAACCGTACTTGCCGAAAAGGGCATGATGTTCGATTACTCGGATGCTTTGGCGGATTATCTTTCCGAAAAGGGATATTCCGAAAAATACGGTGCGCGTAACCTTAGACGTCTTATTCAAACCGAGGTTGAGGATGAGTTGGCAAACGAAATAGTTGCCTCCTACCAAGAACCCGTAACCAAAATTTTTGCCGACGTTAAAGACGGCAAGGTAATTATTAAAACCGAAAAATAATACTATGAACCATAGAGGTTTATAATGGCAGAAAACGGAAATCAAAATTTAAAAATAAAAACCGTTTCCGGCACAGATTACGAAGAAGAACTTACCTTTTCGCCCGAAGAAATGCACCCTGTCGAGGTGGCAGAAGCGCTTGAAACCGATTTGATAATGGGTAAAACACCCAAGCAAATCAAAAAAGCACGAAGAATGTTCGGCGCCAACGAGATAAGAAGCGAATTCAGGCTGTCCTTCCGCGAAAGCCTTAGAAATCAAGTAAAGGGACTTACGGGACTGTTTTTGACAGCATCGTCGTTTGCGATGTATCTTTTCCGTCCGCAAGAAAAGACCTATCTTATTTTATCATTGGTCGTTGCGGTGATGATGCTTCTTAACGCGTTTGCCGAATACCGCGCAAATATTGCGCTTCGGTTGCCGAAGAAGTATTCGTCGCTGAAAGCCAAGGTTATACGAAACGGCGAAGAAAGTGTTATCGATTCGAGATTGCTCGTTCCCGGTGACGTTATCATCATCGAAGACGGCATGATGGTCCCAGCGGACTGCAGACTGATTGATGACATGAACCTTTGCGTACTTGAATCGCACGTGACGGGCGCAGAAGGCAGTGTCAGGAAAAACAGCAGTTATATCGCGCAAAACGGAATGGAAGCGATTTGTGCCAACACGATTTACGCAGGTAGTATCGTAACCTCGGGCCACGCAAGTGCGATTGTTTGCCGAACCGGCAAAGACACCTTGATTCGCAGAATGCGCTCTGACAGCAACGAACATCAGCCCGAAATCATGAAGTACGTTCAAACGCTGAGTGGCATTGTTTCTATTGCGTCCATAATCACAAGCTTTTCGCTTTTGGTTATCGGTGTTGCGGCAGGTGCGGATATTACCGACTGGTTTGTTGTGTCTGTTGCCATCGGCGCAAGCTCGCTTTGCGACAGTATGGTGTCGCTCTGTTCGTCTTCTCTCGCCTTCGGTGCGAAAAAGATGGCGGAAGACGGTATGGTTGTAAAAAATTACAGCCGCATCGAAACACTCGCAAAGACCAACACGATTATGTGCGGTAAGAACCTTGCATTTCCGCCGAAACGCATCTCTCTTACGGGACTTTATTTCTCGGTAAGAAACTATGACAGAGAAAAACGACCCGACGCAGCGGCAGAAGAATTAGTAAAACTGATGCTCGTCTGCTCGGATGCGCGAAAAATAACCGCCGCAGAAAAGAAAAAAACTCGCGGACTGCCCGAATACAAGGGTGCTCCGATTGACGATGCTATCGTAGATTATTTCGGCGAATGGAATAAACCGATAGGCATGATTCGAGAGCAGTACATCCGTATGGATGCCGAGTATACCCTTTCGGGCGATATTTCGCGTATGCTTGTTCTTAAAGACGGCAAAAATATGGTAATTGTACGCGGTTCACCCGAAAACATACTTTCGCGCTGTGTCGGATATACTCTTGACGGAAGCGATTATAAGTTAAGCGATTTCACTCGCAAAAAGATACTTGCCGCCGCAGAAGATGCCGCAAGAAACGCAAGCTTTTTAGTTGCAGTTGCGTGTGGCGAAACCGAATCGGAATCGTTACGCGATATCGAGGCAGAGCACAGATTGATTTTCAAAGGCTTCGTTTCATTTGCAAGCTCGCTCGATGCAGGTGTTGCATCATCGGTATACCGTTGCGAAGCGGCAGGAATAGAAACCGTACTTAATTCTAACGATGCATATTATACCGCATTTAATTCGGCAAAAAGCGCAGGTATAATAAGCGATGAATCACAAATAATAACCGCCGAGCAATTACGCTCTTGCTCGAGAGGATTACTTATCGCAAACGCGCCTTATTACCGAATGTTTTTAAATATCGACGATGGCGAATGGCTCGACATTGTTAATTTAAGGCGTCAAGACGGCAGAGTCACCGCCGTAACGTCTGAACGGTTGAACGAACTTCCGATAATGCGCGAATCCGACGTTTCGATAGTACCCGATACTTCTTGCGACACTCTGCGCATGACTGCCGACGTTATGATGCTCGGAAGCGGAATAAACTTAATAGCAGACGGAATACTTAATGCAAAAACGATTTGCAGAAGAATATCATCGGTTATTAATTATCTCCCCGTTGCCGCAATTATGATGCTGGTTGCATCGGTGTTTGCAATTTGCTACAACCAAGTACCCGCGTTCCGTACGCAAGACGTACTTTTCGGCGGAATTATATTCAATCTCGCTTTCGCGTTTGCACTTGCGTTCGAACCCCGCAGTGTAAAAAATCTGCGAGAGACCTTACCCGTTTCTCATAAAAAACCCAGTATTAACGATTTTATATATCCTCTTATGTTCGCAATCGGTGGTGGCATTACCCTATTTATCAGCGCCGCCTCAACACAAAGTCCGACTTGCACG
Source organism: Eubacteriales bacterium (assembly GCA_045652305.1). Taxonomy (GTDB): domain Bacteria; phylum Bacillota; class Clostridia; order Oscillospirales; family CAG-382; genus Coliplasma. Next base: position 2,964 of record JAZRUB010000144.1, on the reverse strand, counting down.
ATGATTGCGTTATCGCTTCTACTTTTCCTATACGCCGGTTCAATCGGTGGGCACGGAGGCATTTTCGCCTCGAAACGATTTGGCAACCGACTTTTGTACCTGTGCGGATTTGGCGCATTTGCAATAATTGCAATGCTCGTCTGCACTAAAATAGGTCACTCTGTTTTTGGGTACGGTATCCCGAAAATGGCAAGCTTTATAATTTCGATTGTATTGACTGTCGGATATTTTATCCTTACCCAAATCGGACGTTATTTCCTCTCGCCCAAGGGCAAAAAAGCGGTTGTAACGGATGACAACACTCAAACCGAGGACAACATTACTGCCGAATCGGAAGAAGAAAGCACCGAAACCGAAATATCTTACGAGTTCCAAGAAGATGAAACTCAAGATGAAGTTCAAGAAGACGAACTTCAAGACGACCCTCAAGACGAAGAAAAAGAAGAAAATAATACACAGAACGAAAGGAGCAACAACGATGACTAACATTACTGCCGATATGCTCGTTGGCGAAGTGCTTGACGCACATCCCGAATTGGCAAAGTATTTTCTCGAAATCGGCATGCATTGTCTCGGCTGTCCCATGTCGCGCGGAGAAAGCATAAAGGATGCTTGTTCGGCACACGGTCAAGACGCAGAAGCATTGCTTGCTAAACTCAACTCGGCGCTTTAATTCCGAAAGGAAAACGGTTTTTATAACCGTTTAAAGCATCTGTCGAAAAAAGTAATTCTTTGACGAAACAAAAAATTGTCGTACGTCACGACATAAAAAAGAAAGGTAATATCATGAAAAAACCCGCTGTTTTCTCTGAATTCAAGACGTTTATTACCAAGGGTAATATCCTTGACATGGCTGTCGGCGTTATCATCGGCGGTGCGTTCGGTAAAATCGTATCTTCGCTCGTTGCAGACATCATCATGCCCGCTATCGGCGCTCTTTGCAACACCAAGTCGTTAGCTGACATGAAATACGTCATCACCGAAGCTGTACCTGCAAGTGAAGACGGAACCGTTGCCGCAGTTGCAGAAGTTGCTATTAAGTACGGTCAATTTATCATGTACATAATTGACTTCCTTATCGTTGCTTTCTGTATGTTCCTCGTTATCAAAACCTTCGTCGGCATGCGTACCAAGATGGAAGCATTGAAGAAGAAGGAAGAAGAGATACAGGAAGAAGAAGCACCTGCAGAACCTACTGTTGAAGAAAAGACCCTTGCAACCCTTAACGACATCAAGGCTCTTTTGGAAAAGAACAAAGACTAATCAAAAACAAACAACAAACATAAAAACAGAGTCGCCAAACGAATTGGCGACTCTGCTTTTTATTATTGGATAAGAAAGGAAACCAAATATATAAAGATTAATTTTCGGTAGTAACTTCAAACTTGTAGCCTACGCCCCAAATAGTTTTCAAAACCCATTTATCCGAAGCGTTTTCAAGTTTTTCACGAAGACGTTTGATATGAACGTCAACGGTACGGCTGTCGCCGAGGTAATCAAATCCCCAAACCTTATCGAGCAACTGGTCACGCGTGAACACGCGGTTATAGTTGGAGGCGAGGAAGTAAATAAGCTCCAATTCCTTGGGAGGAAGGTCAACAGACTTTCCGCAAACCTTAAGCTCGTATTTCTGCAAAGAAATTTCAAGGTTATCAAACTTTATCAATTCACCATCTGCGGTATCGTGCTTTGCATAACGGCGAAGCACAGCCTTGATACGAGCAAATACCTCTTTCATATCAAGCGGCTTTACGATAAAATCGTCCGCACCGAGTTCAAGACCCAATACCTTATCAATCGTTTCGCCCTTTGCGGTTATCATGATTATCGGTTTAGAGGAATGTTCGCGAATCTCACGGCATATCTGCCAACCGTCTTTTTTGGGGAGCATGATGTCAAGCAAGACCATATCGGGTTCGTACATTCTGAAAGCGGTCATGCCCTCGACACCATCGTTAGCGGTGCGAACTTCATATCCCTCTTTTTCGAGATACATTTGAAGCAAGTCACAAATATTGGTATCATCATCAATGACAAGAATTTTTGTTGCCATAGGGTGCATCTCCTTTTATTTCACAAGTCTATTTTAACACAAATTTACTATCCAAGAGAATAATACCACCATTTTCCTACAATGTCAATAGTTTTCTCCATATATATTATTAATTTTAGTTTAAATTTTTATAACAATAAATATGTACAAAAATTATACATAGCCGAATAAGTCTTGCAAACAAAAGAAAAGTTGCCTTGACAGAGGGCGTAATTTATCTTATAATACAGGTAATAAAAAGTCTATTTAGAGGTAAATATATGCGCTTCACAAAAATGCAGGGGCTTGGCAACGATTATTTGTACGTATACGGTGACGTGCCCAGTAACGCTGCCGAGCTTTCGATAAAATGGTCCGACCGTCACTTTGGCGTCGGTTCCGATGGAATAATTTGGGTTTCGGATTCTGAAATTGCAGACTTCAAGATGTCGATATTTAACGCCGACGGAAGCGAAGCGATGATGTGCGGAAACGGAATCCGTTGTGTAGGCAAATTCGTCTACGACAAGGGTTATACCGACAAAACCTCGCTCAAAATAGAAACTCGTTCGGGTTTGCGTTCGCTCGAACTGCAAGTGTGCGACGGAAAAGCGATTGGTGCATCGGTCGACATGGGCGTTGCTTCAATAGAAGACGATGTCACCTTAACGGTTGACGGCGAAGCTATAACACTCACCCCTATTTCCATGGGCAATCCTCACGCGGTAATTTTAGTTGACGATATAGAAACCGTCCCCCTTGCAACACTCGGAAGCAAGATAGAACGCAACGAAATATTCCCCGACGGTGTTAATGTAGAATTTATCCAAATTCTTGGCAAGAACAAGCTTCGTATGCGCGTTTGGGAACGCGGAAGCGGCATTACAATGGCTTAAGTCGGAGGCCAAGCGGTCTTAGGAAGACAACATTCA
>JAZRUB010000143.1:0-8139 GCA_045652305.1 Eubacteriales bacterium | reverse complement strand
AAAAAGTCGGGACAAAAAAGGGACGAAATTTCATATAAATAAAAAATCCATAAAAATCGGAAATCGCATTTTCGATTTTTATACCTAAGAACATCGCGAGTGTCGAGCAAAGCGAGGCATGAGGCGCGAGCGAACGATGTTCCCAAAAAGCCAATCGAAAACATGGTTTTCGATTGAGAGCGTTAGCGACTTAGTCGTCGTCTTCTTCGCCGATGTTTATAACCGTACGAGGTGTAATATCGCCTGCTTTGGTCAATGCAATCTTAGTTAGCATAGGACCGACAAGCTCGTAAACGAGAACCGCGAAAAGTGTGATATTACGAACGATATCGCCGATAGCAGCACCCGCAAATTCGTTTGCAACGATTGCCGACATACCAAGTGCAACGCCTGCCTGAGGGAAAAGTGTGATGCCTAAATACTTGACGATGTTATCATCACACTTCGTAAATCTTGCACTCCAACCGGCACCATAATATTTGCCTACCGCACGGAAGATGATATAGATGGCGCCGATAGCGATAATAACGGGGTCCTTAAATACCGAGAACTCCAATTCTGCGCCCGAAAGCACGAAGAATATAACAAACAAGGGAGCTGTCCATTTGTCTGTCTTGCCCATGATTTCATCCGAGAAATCGCACATGTTGCAGAATACTGTACCAAGCATCATACAAACGAGAAGTGAAGAGAAGCCGATATGGATACCGCCGATTTCGAATTTGAGTTTAGCAAGCGCAACTGCGACAAACACAAAGGTGATAGAAAGTGTAAGACGTTTACTGTTGGAGTTGAAGAACTTTTCTGCCATACTGAAAAGCACACCGAGAACAAAGCCAAGCATAAGCGAACAAACCACTTCGAGCAAGGGTTCAACAAGCGCAGAAGCAATGCTGATACCACCATCGCTGCTGAAGGATTTTGCAACGCCTAAGGAAATAGCGAAAACCACCAAACCGACTGCGTCGTCGATAGCAACGACGGGAAGAAGGATGTCGGTCAGTTTACCCTTTGCCTTGTACTGACGTACAACCATCAAAGTTGCAGCAGGAGCGGTTGCGGTTGCAACTGCACCGAGGATTATGGCAGCTTCAATCGGGAATTTATCGGGCATAAGAAAATGAATGCCGATAAGAACGGCATCAACAACAACCGTCGCAACAAATGCTTGGAAAATACCGATTACGGTTGCCTGTTTGCCTATCTTTTTAAGTGAAGAAATACGGAATTCGTCGCCGATTGCAAACGCGATAAAGCCAAGAGCAACGTCGCAAAGTATAGTATACGCCGATACGGTGTTGACCTCGCTACCGCCAACGGTGATATGCTGGAATCCCAACCATCCTAAATTGATTGCCTGACCGAGCAAACCGAGGCAATAAGGACCGATAAGTATACCGGCGATAAGATAACCCGTTACCGAGGGCAGTTTTAATTTCTTGACAAAACGAGAAAGCAACAAGCCCGAAACGAGTGTTATTGATATTGGCATCAATGTTTCCATGTTTTTCACCTTTTCAATAAAATTATATGCAGAATAAAATTATTTGCAGATATTTGTTTCTTTCATTTCAAACGCAGATAATATCACAAACCACGCCTTTTTTCAAGCATTTTTGACAATTTGTATTTTTTTCTCAAATAAACACAGTAGGCTATCACTAAAATGCGATTTTTTACGCAAAATAACGAAAAAAGAGAGGTGCTTAATCTCTCTTTTATTCCGCAATTATTGATTGTTTGTTTTTAGGGAATATCCTCGACTACCTTTTCGGGAGGAGTATCTAACATTTCGGGGTCTCTTATAAGACTGTTTAAGTACCTAAGCGACACCGAATATGCGTGTCCGTCGGCGATACGTTCATCGCAGGTGACGGTATAGTCCATATAGGTGTGTTTTTCAACCGTGCCGTCTTTTGTAATTTCGTATTTATTATACCGTTTTCCGAATGCGAAAAATATCGGAATGTTGCCGAAATTGTAAAGATGATGATATACCGGAGGAATACCCAAAGACGCAAGTGAAGTTACGACCATACTTCCGTGAAACGGTGAAACCTTAACCAAATCTTTAGGCATGATACCATAAAAATCAAGCACTCTCAAAACCCAAGCGATAAAGCGCATGATAAAACGCGGAAGTTTACACAAAAGCTTAACCACACCGTCAAAATCACTATCCTCGTTCAATGCTTCTTCGATAGTAGCGTTGGTTATTTTATAAACCTCATCGGCAGTCGCATCGGGTTCATAGTTTAGCTTTATTACCGTGTCGTCGGCATTAAGCTTCATTTCCTTTTTGATAGTCATTGCGATTTCAATATCATTGCGCGCATATATCCTCAAACCGCGTATAAAACGGTTCATTTCGGGATGTTGAGAATACATCCTTACGAAAGCGGCAAGAAAAACATGCATGATACTAAAATCCTTCATGCCCTGAGCGCGTTTTTTCTTTATATATTCTTCGGCAACGCCTATATCAAGAGTGCCGGAAAAATAGTTCATTGACTCGTTACGATGTTTCATCAAATAAATCCCGACGTAATGCATCGGGTCGAGAGAACGGACACGTCTGCCCTCTTTCTTCGTTTTTTTGCTTTTTACTTCATCTTTCGACACGAACAAGCCTCCTTTACGAAGATATCAAAAGCATTGTATCATATCTTCTCGTTTTTTGCAAGAACTAATACTCTCTTGAAAAAATAAAGTTCGTATGATATATTAATTATATGATTCGATTGTAGATTTATAGAAAGTAACGTTATGAAAATTTTATCTTTTGGAGAAATTCTTTGGGACGTATTTCCCGACGAGAAAAAAATCGGCGGTGCACCTTTTAATTTCGCGGCACACTGTGCAAAATTAGGGGCAGAAAGTTATCTTGTTTCCGCCGTAGGATTTGACAAAAACGGGTTCGAAGCCTTAAACGAGGCAAAGCGATTGGGAATAAAGTGCGATTATATCGCAACCGACAGAAAATACAAAACCGGAGTTTGCGAAGTTAGTCTTGACAACGGAAGTCCGACTTATAACCTCGTTCGCGACGTCGCTTACGACCATATTTCGGAAATTTTGCCGAGTGGCAGTTTCGATGCGCTTTATTTTGGTACACTTGCCATGCGTTCACCCGATTCAAGACGCTGTTTCGAAAAGATTTTAAAATACACAAAGCACAGCGAAGTGTTTTTCGACGTAAACTTCAGGGGTGATTTTTACACCCGCGAACTTGTAAACACACTTTTGCGTGAAACAACGATTTTGAAAATCAGTAGTGAAGAAATAGGATTTTTCGGAAAGAAAGGCGAAGTCAACACCTGCCTTGAACTCAGCAAGAACTACCCGAAGCTCAAATATATCTGTCTTACACTCGGAAGCGAGGGCGCAATGGTTTACGACTGCCGTGCGAGAACTATTCTTTTCTCTGATAAACCGAAAGGAAAAGTCGTTTCAACCGTAGGTGCAGGGGATAGCTTTTCGGCTTGTTTCCTTGTGAATCTGCTTAATAAACAACCGATAAGCGTTTGCCTTGACCGTGCAGTTGCGTTAAGCGACTATGTTGTAACCCAATTAGGCGCAGTTCCCGATTACGATGTGAACGATTTATTTTGACAAATTTCCAAAAAACACTTGAATGTTTGTTCATCATATACTAAAATAGCAACAGAATAATTTTTTGGAGGATTAGCAATGGATATTCTTAAAAAAATATGGCCGTTTTCTTTCACAGCAAAGAAAGATATCGCCGCACTCATCATCTCTTTAGTGGTTCACGTAGTTGCAAGTATCGTTATCGGTTTTGTTATCGGTATTCTTGCCAAAATTCCGGTAGTCGGAGTTATCGTAGGTCTCGTAGGCGGACTTGTAGGACTTTACTTCTTGGTAGGTATCGTTCTATTGTTGCTTGATTATTTCAAAATACTCAAATAAGCCAAATCAAAACCAAAGGAACTGTCGCAAATTGTATTTGTGACGGTTCTTTTTTATTGTGTAATTTGTTGACTTTATGTGCTTTCGGTGGTACAATAATACTGAATAATTATATGGGGCGTAAATAATGGGAAAAGCATTGATTTTCGACGGAAACAGCATATTAAATCGGGCATTTTACGGGGTCCGTCCCTTGAGTGCGCCCGACGGTCTGCCGACTAACGCACTTTTTGGGTTTGTCGGTATGATAAACAAGGCGTTTTCCCAAATAGGCGGCAACCCGAGTTATGCCGCGATTGCGTTCGACCTTAAGGATAAAACCTTTAGGCACAAGGCGTGCGACACTTACAAAGCAACGCGCAAACCCATGCCCGACGACCTTGCGTTGCAACTCCCCTACGCTCACGAAATCGCCTCGGCATTGGGACTTAACGTGATTGAGATTTCGGGATATGAAGCCGATGATATTCTCGGCACCCTCTCGCACGAATTTTCAAAACTCGGCGAACACACATTTATCGTAACGGGCGACAGGGACAGTTTCCAACTTATTAACGATAACGTCACAGTTTTGCTTGCCGCAAACGACGATACAAAAATAACGACACCCGTAGAAATCATGGAAAAATACGGTGTCGAGCCCAAAAAACTTATAGACGTAAAAGCCGTAATGGGCGACAGTTCCGACAATATTACGGGTGTGCCCGGAATAGGCGAAAAGGGCGCTTTGAAATTAATAAGCCAATACGGTTCGCTTGACGGTGTTTACGAAAACGTCGATTCTATCTCGGGCAGTATCGGAAACAAGCTTCGTGACGGCAAGGAAAGCGCATATATGTCGCGTTTCCTCGCTGAAATCAAGCTCGACGTTCCGCTGGGTTGCGAACTTGACGACTGTGTTTACAACGGACACGACGTTTTGAAACTACGTGAACTTTACACAAGGCTCGGTTTCAGACAATTCCTTGAAAAGTTAGATGCAACCGCCGTAGACGTTGCCGAAACAGACGAAACGGTATTACCGATAACCGAACTTTCCTCTCTTGACGGTCAGACGGTTTATTGCCACTTTGACGGAAACGAATTATCGGTTCTTTTTGATTCGAAAATATACAAAGGTGATGCGGAATACGGAATAAAGCTTGCCGTTGACTGCGAAAATGTAATTTGTTGGTCGTCAAAAGAGCTCTTGCACCTTGCGAAAAACAACGATGTGGAATTTAAAACGGCTCCGACCGACGTTTCGTTAATCGCTTACGTCTGCTCCCCTGCCGACAACGGTGTGACCTTTGGCAAGGCGGTTCTGGATAACTTGGGCGTTTCGTCAAGCGAAGTCAAGGTTTCGCTCTTGCCCGATTTATACGAGAAGTTAAAGGACAAACTCACAGACGGACTAAAATCACTTTATGAAAATATAGAGCTACCTCTCGCATCGTTGCTTTGCGATATGGAGCATTTGGGATTTAAGGTTGACGAAAACGCACTCGATTCTTTCGGCGAACAGTTGGACAAGTCAATCGCACAGGAAGAAGAAGCAATTTGGGCGCATGCAGGTGAAAAATTCAACATCAATTCCACAAAGCAACTTGGCAACATTCTGTTTGACAAACTCATGTTGCCTCATTACCGCAAAACGAAAAGCGGTTATTCCACCGACGTGTCGGTTTTGGAAAAACTTATAAACTACCATCCGATAATAGAACTTATACTCGATTACCGCAAGGATGCAAAACTCAAAAACACCTATTGCGACGGACTATCCAAACAGATTTCCGATGACGGCAGAATACACACGACCTTTAAACAGGCACAAACCCTTACGGGGCGTTTGTCCTCTGCTGAACCTAACCTGCAAAACATCCCCGTTCGCAGTGAAAAAGGCAAAGAGTTGCGAAAATTCTTTATCGCAGACGACGGAAATATACTGATTGATGCCGATTACAGTCAAATCGAGTTGCGCGTGCTTGCTCACGTATCGGGCGACGAAACGCTTATAAATGCATTCATCAACGGTGAGGATATCCACACCGTCACAGCAAGTCAGGTTTTCGGTGTGCCGATAGAATCGGTAACAAGCGAAATGCGCAAACGCGCAAAAGCGGTCAACTTCGGTATAATTTACGGAATCGGCGATTATTCACTGTCGCAAGACCTTAAAATACCCAAGAAAACCGCTGCGGAATATATAGAGAACTATCTTTCGAAATATCCCGACGTGCGTAATTATCTCGACAATACAAAACGGTTCGCACGTGAGAACGGATACGTAGAAACAATGTTCGGCAGAAGAAGATATATTCCCGAAATAAACGGAAGTAACAAAAATCTCCAAGCGTTCGGTGAACGTGTCGCAATGAACACCCCAATTCAAGGGGCGGCGGCAGACCTTATAAAAATCGCCATGATACGCACCGACAGAATGCTTAAAGATGCCGGACTTAAAGCAAGGCTTATTTTGCAGATACACGACGAACTGATAATAGAATCGCCTATTGAAGAAGCGGAAAAAGCTAAGCAAATACTGCGCGAAGCTATGCAGGGCGCGGCAAAACTGTTAGTACCGCTTCAGGTTGATATAGGCATGGGCAAAAGTTGGTACGACGCGAAAGATTAGTTTAAAACGATAATAATTATGAGGAAATAAAGATATGGAACTTAAAAATCTTAACGGAAGAAAAGTACGTGAATTATTGGTCTACCCCGACTATACCGACAGAGAACTTTCGGGCAAACTCACAGGCGGCAACTACAGCGAAGGATTGGCGTCTATTTCGGCAGTAATGAAAGAGGGCGGCCACGACGTAAAGTTGATGCACCTTCTCTATCTTCACAGCGAAACCGAATTTAAAGAAAAGCTTAAAAGCATGGGCGAATTCGATATTATCGGATTTTCTATCCGTACAACCGCTTTCCCCGACTGCAAAGAATATATAAAATGGACAAAAGAGGTATATCCCGATATTCTTGTCACCTGCGGAAGCTATCACTGCACACTTGCGCCCGAAGAAGTTATTGCGGTTGAAGGTGTTGATGCGCTTACAATCGGCGACGGTGAATATCAGGCACTTGAGCTTGCCGACAAGATGAGCGCAGGAGAAGATTACACAAACATCCTCAGCATGTGGTTCAAAATGCCTGACGGCACTATAAAACGCAACCCCGTTGCTCCCCTTTTCGAGGACCTCGACAGACTTCCCATCCCCGATTTCGAACTTTTCGATTACGATAACCTCGACAGCGTTAAGGTTGGTACTGCGATTGTTATGATGAGTAGAGGTTGCCGTTACAACTGTACCTATTGCGGTAACTCGCAGTTCAGAAACGTATACCCCAACAAAAAGATTTATTCGCGTTTCCGTTCTCCTCAAAACGGTATACTCTATCTTAAAACGCTTCTCGCGAAGCACCCTCAGATAAAGGTTATCAACTTCCGCGATGCTATTTTCAACATGATTCCCGAATGGTTTGATGAATTCATCGAGCTTTATACAAAAGAAATTCATCTTCCTTTTACCGGTAATATCCGTTTCGATATTCTTACCGAGGATACCGTTCGCCGTATGAAAGAGGCAGGTTGCTACACCATCGATATGGGTCTTGAAAGCGGCGACCAGGAAATGAGATTCAAGTACCTCAAGCGTTATATGACCGACGAAATGATTATCAACTGCAGTAAATGGTTCCACAAATACGGCATTGCACAGTTGACTTACAATATAATCGGTTTGCCTTACGAGGATAAATACCGCGCACTTAAAACCATTAAACTCAACGCAAAAGCAGGTGCGGACAGAGTTATTCCCAATATTTTCTATCCTTACCCCGGCACAAAGCTTTATGATATTGCTATGGAGGGCGGTTTTATACCCGAAGGCGGTGTTTCGCCCGATGCGCGTGTTCCGCTTGTACAACCGCAGTTCCCCGAACACGAGGTTCTCTATCTCCAAGCATATTTCGCACACTTCGTACGCCGTTATAAATGGGCGTATGCTATGCCCGAATGGCTCGGCAAACCTTATGAAAAGTGGCTTGACCACAGAGCGACAGGAAAACACGTTCCTTACAAATTCCTTGTCAAGGTGCACGACATTTACGCAAAGGTCCGTAACGGATTAAAGAACATTCTTATCGACCATCTTCCCAAGGTGTATATGAAACTCCGTATGATTAAACACCGCAAAAAGGCCAAGGCATAATTATGGCAGGGAT
>JAZRUB010000142.1:0-2052 GCA_045652305.1 Eubacteriales bacterium | reverse complement strand
CAATCGATTGCGAATAACCACCGATTTCTTCTATTTCACGCATGGTTGCCGCAGGGTAGTGGAGAAGCAAATCTATAAGTCCTTTTTGCTTTTCGGTGTACCCCTCGCCAAACTCTATAATGTTGTTTGCTTCTTCGTGTGAAACGGTAAGTGTATGCGTGAAAAGATTCTTTTCGTTAAGCTTTTCGGGAACACGGCTGTCGCGTTTTAAAATACCGCCCTTGCAAAGAGAGGTTAATAGTTTTTTACATTCCTCGCCGTATTCCGAAATGATTTCGCGTTCTGTTACTACGCCTTTTGTAGAAATAGTACGCACCAAAACGTCAGCCGAGTCGTTAAGCGACGACGTGTCTGCTTCGGGAATAACCGAATAAACGGTTTCTGTTCCGAGGTTAACCCCCGGCGGAATAATTGCGCGAAAAGCGCTTCCGAACGTACAGAAAAACCGCGATTTCATAAAAACGCAGGTGCGAATCAAACTTTCGGGAACTTCAAACGGATAATGCATAATGCTGTCTATCGGTTTGACGTTGGGATATTCGCATTCCTCCGAAAAACCAATTACAACAGCGCTGACACGCTTATTAGAGTTGCCGAAAGGTACAATAATTACAGAACCGATATTAATCGAATCGCGCAATTCATAAGGTACAAAGTAGCTGTATTTGCGGTCGATTCCGTATGCAATATCGGTTATGTGTACAAAAGCGTAGGCTTTATTCATTTTTATTTGTTATCAACGATAATACTGTATTCACCGTCGTAGAGTTTTTGAACGGCAACAGATACAGGCTTTTCGGAAAGCAAAAGTTCGTAATTGCTTTTTGTTTCTTTTCCGTAACGTTCGTATTCGGACTTGTGGATTTCTTCGTTAGCGCGTTCGTCATTTGCCTTGTCGATAAGATGACGTGCGCATTTTGCGGTTGCAATTACAAGTTTGTAACGATTAATCTTGTCGTTTGTAAGTTCCTGAACGGTAGGGTAGAGCATCATAGTACAAAATACCTCTTTATATTGTTGTTTTAATTATTTTTCAATACTTTCAATCATTGCTTCGGGCTCGTAAGCCGAACAAATAATATGGTCGCTGTCGGTAATAATTACGGACTTCGTTTTCTTTCCGCAACTCACGTCAATAAGTCGTCCTGCGTTTTTTGCATCCTGAACAAGACGCCTTATCGGTAGCGATTCAGGCGATACTACAGAAACAATTCTGTCGCGGTTTATATAATTGCCAAAACCGGCATCTATAAGTTTCATAAACCTCTCCTATTCGATGTTCTGTATTTGTTCGCGTATTTTTTCAACGTAACTCTTTGCTTCGATTACTTGTTTTGCAATCTCGCTGTCATTGCATTTGGAACCGATAGTATTTACTTCGCGGTTCATTTCCTGCACGAGGAAGTCAAGCTTTCTGCCGACAGGTACGTTTTCGTCAAGGATTTTCTTGAACTGTTCAAAGTGAGAATCAAGTCTTGCGAGTTCTTCGCTGATGTCAGCTTTGTCGGCAAATATTGCACATTCGGTAAGTAGACGGGATTCGTCGTAATTTGCGCCCTCTAAAAGCTCGCGTATGCGTACCTTCATTTTTTCGTTATTTTCTTTCACCGATTCGGGTGCACGTGCAACGATGTTTGCACGTATGCCTTCAAGCACAAAAAGGTGCGAAAGAAGATCGGCTTTAAGCTTTTCGCCTTCTGCTTGACGCATTGCGGTAAAAGCATCAAACGCCTTTTCCATAACGATAAGTAGCGCCTTACCTGCGGCTTCGGTGTCCTCTTCGGGACGGGTGGTCATGAAAACTTCGTTTCTGCCCGCAACCGTTTGAATAGTCACGTCACCGCCGAGAGAATATCTGTCCTTTATATCACGTAACAACGCAACGTAGCTTTCCAAAAACTTCTCGTTAACCGATAGACCGTTGTCATCGCCTGCGATGTTGTCTATCGAAACGTAAATATCCATTTTACCGCGTGAAACACGACTCGTTGCATATTGCTTAACGGTGTCTTCAAGCGCGTTGTACATTCGTCCTATTTTAATGTTTGTGTC
>JAZRUB010000141.1:0-5864 GCA_045652305.1 Eubacteriales bacterium | reverse complement strand
TCGTTCTCGCCTCTCGGCTCGTCTCGCGGACAGCTTGGCTATTCTATCACTTCTATAACCGTTTGTCAATACTTTTTTTGAATTTTTTTTGGTTTTTTTTGAAGTTTCCCGAAACCTCTTGGATTTGCAAGGGGTTTCGGGAATAATTTTTTTCAAAAAACTCAAAAGAGGTTATAAAAGTGAGTGAATTTATCGATTATTTTCTGAGCGAGTAGCTATTATTATCAACTTCCGGCTTTTCCATTCTTTCAATCCACTTACCCGAAGTGAAGTCGGGCACTGCCACGGGTGCACCGCCTGCGGCGATGGATTGTTCGGACAATACAGAGATACACATAAGTGTAGCTGCATCATAAGTATCAAGAGGAGGTCTGGTTCCTTCTCTTACAGATTCTATAAATGCATTATAAACAAGCCAGTCGATACCGTCATGTCCGCCGACGGGATTCTTTCTATATTCTTTCCAAAGCGGATGTTCATATTCTTCCGCATACTTTTCGGCGTTATTCACCTTATCTGCAACGGTATCAAATTCGCTTTCGCCGTCCATATGTATAAAGTCACCGTCTGCACAGTACATACCCTTTGTTCCGCGAACGGTAAATCCGCGAGAGTAGATACGAGGCAAGGTTGTATCAAGCACAATAGTTGCAGTTCTGCCGTCTGCGCATTTTAATATTGTAGTAACTATATCGCCCTGAGCGAAATCGACCTTTGCGATGGGGTCGTCGGGACGGTGTTCAACAGCAAACTCATGCAAGCCCTTTGCGCAAGACGAAACAGAGTTAAGCGACACGAAACGGTTGCCGTAGTTAATGTCAAGAATCTGCATTATCGGGCCGAGTTCGTGAGTAGGATAGTTATCACAGTTACGAAGCATATAATTTCTTTGACGGTAGTGACGGTTAATATCTCCGTTGACGATTTCGTCACGAAGGTCGTGCATATAACCGCCAGAGCAATGTACGACTGTACCGAACAAGCCCTTACGAACCATATTGAGCGCCATAAGTTCACGTCTGCCGTAGCAGCAGTTTTCGAGCATCATGCAATGTATACCCGTTTCTTCATACGCGCGAACCAAGCGATAGCAATCTTCAATATTATAAGCACCGCCTACTTCACTACCTACATATTTACCTGCACGCATTGCGGCGATACACATATCGACGTGAGATTCCCACGCAGTAAGCACCAACACAGCCTCTACTTCGGGACAATTAACAACCTCTCTCCAATTGGTTGTACAGAAAGGACGAACTCCTGTTTTATCTTCAACTTCTTTTGCAGCTTCCTCAGCGCGGTCGGAATAATAGTCACACACAGCGGTTATTTCGACAAGACCGTGTTCCCACATAGGAAGAAAGGCGGTCTTTACCAAAAACATTCCGCGCGCACCGAGACCGATGACACCGATTTTTACCTTTTTAATATTATCCATGATTATATGCCTCCATGAATTTATTTTATACATATACATACATTATATTTTTTTCTCAATAAATGTCAATAATTTTTAACAACCTCTTTACATTTTTTGTTTCTTATAGTAATATAGGTACAAATAACATCCTTGGAGGAGTATTTATGACACTTTTGGTTATGGCAGCCGGCATGGGAAGCAGATACGGTGGACTTAAACAGTTAGACCCTATCGGCCCCAACGGCGAGTTTATTCTTGACTACACGGTATACGATGCTATACAAGCAGGTTTTGACAAGGTCGTTTTTGTTATTAAGGAAGAAAATCTTGAAATTTTTAAAGAAACTGTCGGCAACCGCATCGGTTCGAAATGCGTTACCGAATATTGTTTCCAGAGTCTTGACGACCTACCCGAAGGTTATTCTGTGCCCGAAGGCAGAGTTAAGCAATGGGGTACTGCTCACGCAGTTCTCGCGGCGCGTGACGTTATCGACGGTCCTTTTGCCGCAGTTAACGCTGACGACTTTTACGGCAGAGAAAGTTTTAAAATCATTGCCGACTACATGAAAGCAAATTCCGACTCCCCTGCTTGCATGGCAGGTTTCGTACTTAAAAACACTCTTACCGAAAACGGAACCGTTTCGAGAGGCGAATGCACCGTTGATGAAAACGGCATACTTACCGACATCACCGAGCGTACGAAGATTAAACGTCTTGAAAACGGTCAGACCGCTTATCTCGAAGGCGAAGAATGGATTGACGTTTCCGAGGACACCATCGTTTCGATGAACTGTTGGGGTTTGCCTTCCGAATTCTTCACATACGCGCAAAAGGGATTGATTGACTTTTTGCAAGGTGGCGGCGACGAGCTTAAGAAAGAATACTACCTCCCCACCGCTGTTAAAGAATATCTTGCCGCGAGCGGAAAAACCGCAAAAGTTTTAAAGACCGAGGCAAAGTGGTACGGTGTTACATATAAGGAAGACAGACAGACTGTTGTTGACTACATTAATAAATCTATAGAAGACGGAGTTTATCCTAAGCAGTTATGGAAATGAGCAAGAACGAAATAATACAAAAAGTATGTTCCGCGTTTATTGAAAACGCAAAAGTTGAAGAAATCGAAAACATCCCCAACGGACACATTAACGTCACCGACAGAGTTAAGGTAAACGGCAGAGATTATATTCTTCAGCGCATAAACACAAACATTTTCCGCAATCCTGTTGGCCTGATGAACAACATTTCTTCGGTTACCGAATTTTTGCGCAAGAAGATTATCGAAGCAAACGGCGACGCAGACAGAGAAACTCTTACTCTTGTCAAAACGCTTGACGGCAAGTACACCTACGAAGACGAAAGCGGTCTTTACCGCATGTACCTTTTTATCACAGATGCTACTTGCTACAACAAGGCGGAAAAGAAAGGTATGTTCGGTGAATCGGCAAAGGCGTTTGGCAGATTCCAAAACCTTTTGGCTGATTTCGATGCTAAAACCTTATCCGAAACAATCGTTGACTTCCACAACACGCCTGTCAGATTCAAGAATTTCGAAAAGGCTTTAGCCGAAAACAAGGCAGGAAGAAAAGACGAATGTCTACCTGAAATAGAGTTTTACCTTTCGAAGAAGGACTACTGCCCTACTATTACCGAAAGACTTAGTGACGGCAGACTTCCGACAAGAGTTACTCACAACGATACGAAGTTGAACAACGTCATGATTGACGACGCTACGGGAAGCGGTATCTGCGTTATCGACCTTGACACCGTTATGCCCGGCAGTATGCTTTACGACTTCGGTGACAGTATCCGTTTCGGTGCTTCGAGTGCTGCGGAAGACGAAAAAGACCTCGACAAGGTTTACTGTATTCCCGAACTTTACGAGGAATACGTAAGCGGTTTCCTTTCTGAAATGAAAGACACCATTACCGACGAAGAAGTAAAACTTCTCCACGATGGTGCGATTATGATGACACTTGAATGTGGCATGCGCTTCCTTACCGACTATTTAGAGGGCGACACCTATTTCAGAACACATTACGCAGGTCAAAACCTCGACCGTACGAGAACTCAGATGAAGCTTGTTAAGGACATGGAAGCAAATCGCGATTTGTTCGAAAGCATCATTAAAAAGTACATTTAATTTTATATTTATTATAAGGCTCGAATCAATACAAAATTCGAGTCTTATTTTTTTGATTCATTCCAAAAATTACCTATAATAAATTTCGCATGAACGCACAAAATATTGGCGAGGAAAAAACCTCACACAATTTTTATGTGAATCTAAAAAGGAGATTTTAGTAATGGCTAGAAACAAGATTTCGGTTCCCGAAGCTAAGGCAGCTATGGACAAGTTCAAGATGGAAGCTGCAAGCGAAGTAGGCGTAAACCTCAAAGACGGCTACAACGGCGACCTTACTGCACGTCAGGCAGGTTCTGTCGGCGGTCAGATGGTTAAGAAAATGATTGAAACCGCAGAAAAGAACATGAAATAAGGGTGTTTTACCCGAAAGGAGTGTTGCACAAACGTGCAACACTCTTTTTTAGAGCAAGATAAACTCGTTCTTTACGCACTTGAAAGAAATAATAATACAAAAATCGAGCTTCATCTTAACATTGAAGCTCGATTGCTTTTGTATAAGGAATGAAAATTTTTATTGTATTTGCAAGGGCTTTCACGAAAAACTCGACTGTCTTACTCTTGTAAGCCTACGCTCGTTTTTCGTGAAAAATAACTTCGTTTCTCTCAGTCTGTCTCAGTTTGCAGACTTTGTCTGCAAACTGAGGCGCCGTTTTTAAACGACGCCTTTAATGTTGTTTGGTTAATGAGAAAATGTATCTAATACGAAAGAAAAAGCACCTATTTGTCCTCATCAAATCCTTTATTACAAAAACAAATCGACATCCTTCTGTCGAAAGATGTCGATTTTTGGCGGAGAAGGTTCGTTGCCCTCGGTTTTCCACACGGGTTTATCAATTTTTCATTGTTGTCAAGGGGTTTCTGTTTAAAGATATATTTTATTATAACAATGGTCCATTCACTTCCATTATTTCTTTGAAAGCATCTATCAATGAATAGTGCAAAATACAATCTTTCACCCGCGCCTCAGGGTGCAAAAAGGATATAACTATCGTTCCACTGTCGATAAAGTACCATATCCCTCGCGATGTCATTCTCCAATCAATCTGCTTGTGCGAATACACCGCTTCGGTGAAATCAGCTGTTGTGCCACAACAAACAATCACATTGGGTTTGTACAGTTCTAATTGTTTTTGTAGCAAAACTTTATTTTTCAAAGCAGCTTGACTAATTTCTTTGCTAACAGAAGTATGATTTCCGGCTTGTTTTTTCAAATTCACTGCACCTATTTTTTTCAGATAGATACGCCTTCGCTCTTCGCAATTGTTTTCCCAATATGACCAATTTTGATCATTATCGATATTCAATAATGCTTCCGACCATCTTGATATATTATCCCAAGTTTGCGCTCGACCTCCAGAATGCAAATACTTTTTTAAACTCCAATCTTTTCCGCCGTTCGCTTCTTTTAGAATATATACAATTCTGAATTTCGAAGCCAAATATTCTGTTTCGTCAACAATTCCATCTTCTATAACAGAATCATTATATTGTTTTAACTCATCAAAAATTTTTCTTTCTTCACACGCAATGTTCATCTAAGCATCTCCCCTTGAATTATGAACCCCAAAAATACAGGACGACAAATTATGTATTTTATCACCTTTTATTTGCTTTATATAAACTAACGTTTCTCCATACGGCATTCCCATTGTAACAATAGTATCCGCAAAAGAGACTATGAAAAACGCATCCTTTATATCTCTCGCTCTTGGACATTTGTATTTATCA
The DNA here is from genome assembly GCA_045652305.1 of Eubacteriales bacterium. Lineage (GTDB taxonomy): Bacteria > Bacillota > Clostridia > Oscillospirales > CAG-382 > Coliplasma. Next base: position 567 of record JAZRUB010000141.1, on the reverse strand, counting down.
CTATCAAATTTTCGTTTAACCGCAGAAAACACTACAATATGCACGCCACTTTGCCTTGATAGTTTTCTCAAACGTTGCATGGTTTGTAATACTTTTATTCTTTTCCCTATTTTTTGAGTATAACACATCGACTGAATAAAATCAATTACAACCACGTCGTATTTTTCGCTTAATGCCGCCTGCTCCACCATATCTACGGTGATTATTTCGGCACTGGTTAAATCAATTAGTGGATTATCAAGCGCCGCCGAAGGCACTCGGTCAACCCTTGCATCGCTAAACACATGAAAATACGCTACCCTTTTTTCTAAATCGCTTAATTGCTCTATTGTATAAGTAGCTTGGTCGATATACGGACGCGAAGCTAAAACATACAATTTGCCTTTGTTGTTATTTAAATCTTCGTTCATTTCGTCAACTCCTCCTTTACACCATAATTTTATTACAATAAATGCACCATATTCTGTACATTGCCCTATTTAATATAACAAAAAAGAAAAAATCCCTGAATCAAATTGATCCAAGGATTTCGCTAAAATCCCGTGTGGGATTTTATGGCGGAGAAGG
>JAZRUB010000140.1:0-1742 GCA_045652305.1 Eubacteriales bacterium | reverse complement strand
ATTGAAGATGGATTCTTTTGACGGTGTGGCATTTGTTCCGCGACACAGAAGAAACCGTTTACGGAGCGGTTACGACCAAGCGAAAGAGTTTGCAAAAGCCCTCTCGCGCAGGTATGATTTGCCTTTTATTAATGCGCTTGAGCGTGTAGGCGGACGCGAGCAAAAATTGCTAAGCCGTGCCGAAAGAATGAAAAACATAAAAGGCAGTTACAGAATCAGAAAGAAATATAACGTCAACGAAAAATACAACAAAATACTTTTGGTTGACGATATATATACAACCGGTGCAACGATGAAGGTATGCGCCGACTTATTAAGAGGAAACGTCGCACACGCGGTTGTACCTCTTACCTATGGAAAAACAAAAAACCTATAAAAGGGGAGTAAAAAATGAAAAAAGAATTGGACCTCATTCGTATTCAAGCAGGCGAATTGCTTTGTACCCTTTCTCGTCATAAGGGCGGTATTTCGCTTTATTCCTTGCGCGACCGCAAGATTAAAAAGAATTTTCTTACACAGCAACGTCCGTTATTCACCTTGACGGCACGTGCTTTGAAATCCGACGATATGATAACCGTTTCTTCCGACGTCGGATTTAAAAACTGCCTTGCAGAAACAGTAGGCGCAGACACCGTTATCGTTCTTTCGGGCAACGAAAAGCTTTGCGGTGTTACGGTTGTTTTGTGCGCTCATACCTGCGGTAACCGTATCGAATGGACAACCAACCTCATCAGCGAAAATGATGAATACAGCCTCTATTCCTGCGATTATCCCACCATTTCGTTCGACGCAAAAAAGGACGTTTGGTTCTTGTCCCCCAACGGCCCCGGCGAACTTTATAACGGTGCGGAAGAAATCAAATATTACGAAAACTATCCCTCCTACGGCGCATCCATGCAGTTTATGGCGTTCTGGAACAAGAACTGGAAGCGCGGTATATATTACGGACTTCACGACCCGTCGCCCGCATACAAAAAGATTTACTTCGAAAAGAAGAAAGAAGATAAATTCTTTACCTTCAATATGCAGATGCCTCTCGTAGACATCAACTCTGCCCGTAACACTCAAACTCTTTACGGAAAGTGCGTTTGGGAAATTTTTGACGGCGACTGGTACGATGCGGCACTCTTGTACCGTGAATTCGTTATGAATAATGCGGTTTGGAAGCCCGAAGTGGACGAAAACGGCAGAAAAGACTCTCCCGACTGGATGAAGCAGAATACGCACTGGTGGATTGTCCGCGTAGGTCAAGACGAACAGTACGTTGACGATATCTTTGAAGCAGATAAAGACCTCGGTTTGAAGAGTGCTATTCACCTTTACGACTGGCACCAGAACCCGTTTGATAACGACTATCCTCACTATTTCCCTGTAAAAGATGCGTTTACTACCGGTCTGCCCCGTTTGCAGAAAGAGGGCGTAAGAGTTATGCCCTATATCAACGGCAGACTTTGGGATACCCGCGACAAGGGAACAGAGGACTGGCAGTTCACCTCGGTTGCTAAACCCAACTGCACCAAAAGACGTAACGGCGAACCTATTGCCGAAACCTACAGCTCGAAAGAAGCAGACGGTTCTTCGGTATGTCTTGCCGTAATGTGTCCTTCTACTGCTTGCTGGCAGGAAACCATTACCAAGGTTATCGGCAGATTGTTAAACGAAGTCGGTGTTGATGCGGTTTACATCGACCAAATCGCAGCGGCTCAGCCTCAGCTTTGCGAAGACCCCACTCACTCTCACCG
>JAZRUB010000139.1:0-1884 GCA_045652305.1 Eubacteriales bacterium | reverse complement strand
GGTTTTCGTTTGACTGTCCCGAACGTGCTGATGCAGGTATAATTCACACGCTTAACGTCGCTTCGATGAACGGCGGACATTGTTATCTTCCTGCAAACGAGCTTATAGATGCCGCATCGAGAATTTTGGGGGTTCATCCCGAAGTCGCGACCGCAGCGGCTGAGCGTTTGGTTATGACCGAACGGCTTAAAAAGTTTTCGGTTGCCGATTACGATGCATACGCACTTGCCGAGCTTTATTCGTCGGAGGTTTACATTGCGGCGAAGCTTCAATCGCTTGCCGATTTCAAGTTCCCTTACGTTTTAGAGGGGCTTGACGAGCAGATAAGTGCACTTGAAGAAAAATACAACATAAAGTACGCGCCCGAACAGCGCGATGCAATAAGTTATGCCCTTACAAACGGCGTCAGCGTTATTACGGGCGGTCCCGGTACGGGTAAAACCACGATAATCAAGGCGATTCTTGATATTTGCAATATATTAAAATTCTCCTGCGTGCTTGCCGCGCCTACGGGACGTGCCGCGAAGCGCATGTTTGAATCGTCGGGCAAGGAAGCAAAGACGATTCACCGTATGCTCGAAGCGAGTATTTCGGACAACGGACATCACCATTTTCAGCGCGATGAGGAAAACCCGATTTCTCAAAAGGTGATTATAATCGACGAAATGTCGATGGTTGACACCAACCTTATGTGCGCGTTGTTGAAAGCGGTGAAGTTGGGTAGTTATCTTATCCTTATCGGCGACCCCGACCAGCTGCCTCCCGTCGGACCGGGCAACTGTCTTAACGATATTATCTCGTCGGACAAATTCAACGTAGTAAAGCTTAACAAGATATTCCGTCAGGCGGAGGAAAGCCTTATCGTCACGAATGCCCACGCGATTAACCGCGGCGAAATGCCGGTGCTGAACGTGAGGGATAACGATTTCTTCTTTGTTGAAAAGAACAACACCGACGAAGTTATGGCATTGATGCTCTCGTTTGTGTCGGAGCGTCTGCCGAAGCGTTACGACGCTAATCCGTTGGAGGATATTCAGGTAATTTCATGCACACGCAAGGGTTCACTCGGAACAAAAGAACTTAATTCCGTTTTTCAGGAAGCACTAAACCCCAAGCGTCCCGACAAGACCGAAAGAAAATACGGTTCTATCGTCTTTCGCGAGGGGGACAAGGTCATGCAGATAAAGAACGATTACGACCTGCAATGGAAGCGCGGAAGCGAATCGGGATTAGGCGTTTTCAACGGTGATATAGGCATTATTGCCGACATTGACACGCGTTCCGAAACCATGACGATTGATTTTGACGGTCGAATGACCGAATATGACTTTTCACAGCTTGACGAGCTTGAACACGCGTTTGCGGTTACTGCTCATAAAAGTCAGGGCAGCGAATACAAGATAGTAGTTATCCCTGCTTTTGACGCTCCGTTTCCGTTGATGACAAGAAATCTGCTCTATACCGCCGTTACGAGAGCGAAAAACATGGTGGTTATAGTGGGTTCGAGCAGAGCGTTGGGGGTTATGGTCGGCAACAACCGAATCCCTGTGAGACACACGGCATTAAAACATTTACTTGGGTTGATTTAGTTTGAAGATATTTCATCTCTCTCCGCTTAATTGCACGATGTGCGAAAGCGACGTGTGTTATGAAGAATTGCCGTTTTGCCGTACCTGTCTGGCATTGATTCAGGAACTGCTGACCGAAGAATGTGAAAAGTGCAACAAGGCTGCCAACGCCTGCGAATGTGATGATAAAAACGTAAATTTTGCGTTTTATTACGGAAGCCCGACGTCGAGAAAACTGATATATTATATAAAAAACGGCATAGATAAGGTTGCAATCAACTTTCTTGCCGAGCTTGCGGTAAATGCTTGTGGATTG
>JAZRUB010000138.1:0-17450 GCA_045652305.1 Eubacteriales bacterium | reverse complement strand
AGCGTAATGTGCTTGCCGTCGCTTGCAACAGCTTCAATTTCGGGCTGGGTATAACGCTTTGTTGTTAGATTGAACTGATTGGATTTGTTTGTGAGTTGGGTAATACGCTGTAAATATACAGGCGCAAACGGTTTGATTTCGCCTTTCATATCCAAGCTCAAAAGATACTCGTTGTAATCTGCAAATTCTGTCGAACGTTCCGAACGCATAACGTTTGCTTTGTACATATCGTTTCGTTTCAAATCGTCGGCAGAAAAGTTAGTTACTTCAAAATATCCGTTTCTGTCGATGGTTTTGATATAATCGACAGGCGAATCCATTATGGGAACTGCAATGCCTTTTATACTGCGTTCTACAAGTGCACGTTCGGTTGGGTTGTCATCGGCAAAAACAAATGAATCTACACCTAAATCCATCTCGTTTGCTGTGGCAACGAGATTTCTGTCTTTGGTTTCCCAATTTGCTTTAATTACGATGAAATCTTCGGGGCGCAGTACACCATCGGGATGGTTTAAACCTGCAATGGCATTCTCGTGGTCGTTTTTAGAGGCGACCGTAAGCATAACGCCAATGTCTTTTTGCTTCTTAACGTATTCCTGAAATGCTTTATAACATTCAGACATTGCTGTTTCTTCGCCTATTTCAATACCTTCGACACCGTCGTCGCCTACGACTCCGCCCCAAAGCGTGTTGTCAAGGTCAAGTGCGAGCACCTTTTTGTTTTTGCCGAAAAGCGATTTGATTATATGCGAAAGATTATACGCGACATAGGGAATAGCATCTAACGAGCAAGCGTATTTGTACATATACCACGCCTGATTGTCAAACCACTTGTCCAAACCAAAGCATGATGCAACATAGTTGAGGTCTGCTATATAAAATCCCTCGTTATTACGTGCATATTCGGAAAAACGTCTGTTTAGTTCGTTAATAAAATAGACCGAACCGTGAATATCGTAGCAATCTCGATTTCCTAAAATACGGTATGGCGGAAGCTCGAAATTGTTTTGAATAATAGGGCAGGCATAATCATTCGCTAACTTCTGCCACATTTTTTCATAATAATTATAACGTTCGGATATTTTTTGCTCAACAGCTTCGGCTGTATCCGAGGTTACGGGGACAAAGGACGCGATGTTTCGATAACTTGTGTGTATATATATGATATCGGGTGAAAATTCCTTTAACTCGGGATTTTCAAACATTGCATCCTGCCAAAAACGGTTGTATTCCGACTCGTAAAATTCGGGTTCAATACCTTCAGCAAGTAAAAAAATCTCTAACGTCTTGATAAGGTCGTTCGTGGTTGAACCGCCTAAAACAGCAATTTTCTTTTTTAAACGTTTGCCTCCGTCGTTTAGAAGTTCGCGTCGTGTTCTCTTTCTGTGGTCAGTAAGTGCGTCAAAATCAAACGGGTAGTCTGTTTTAAGCATAGCTTGTTCCTTTTAGTTGTTTAATAATGTGGGAAGATTTCCGTTTACTCTAAATGCAGAAACTGCAAAACAGACATCGGTGATACCCTGTTGCTTAACAAAGGTAGCGGCATTTTGTTTGAAGTGTCTGCAGTCAATGATGATAACTTCTTCGAACGAGGAGAGAAGGAAAGGTGCAAGTGCATTTCCGTAGCTATCTTTGATAACAAGTAGTTTTCTGCCGTTGTTTACGTTGGATTTTATTTGAGTGGTGTAAGAGTCACCGTAAATAAACTTAGTATAACCGTTGCTGTTAGAGAAGAGCGTTCTGCCTGTAATCGGGTTCGAAAAACCGCTTACGTTATAGTAGGTAACGGTGTGTTCACGGCTCGGTTCGTACCAATGCAATGTGTCGGGGTCATTTCCAAGTACAGAAGCATAACTAACAAGGCTACCTTTGAACCCTTCGGCACTCTTATGGGTGAATGTAGAAATATCATCAAAAGGAGTACCCGAAACCTTCGAAAGTTCTTCAGCTGCATAGTACGCGCCAAGTGCTGCCCAGTGGAAGTCGGTTCTTAAATAAATATACTCATCAGTATGTGCACTCAAAGCAGAAAGTGTATCAACGTATTTTACGCCGTTAAGGTTCTCTTTTATGCCGTTGAAACAGTTTTGGTGATTGGTGATAGAATTAGGATATTTGCTGGGAGCATAGAACGCGCCTGCTACAGGACACGGCATAATATAAACGTTTACGTTTTCGCCAACAGCATCCTTGAATGCGTTGAGCTTATCTGCGGTCTTTTTACCGCCGTTATATGAACCGCCAAACTGTTCCATACCTCTGTTGCCACTGATGAGAATGCCGTTGGTTATGTATGCATCGGGATTAGAAGGAGGTACAACAGTACCGCCTTTTTTCGTTATCGATACGGTAACAAAATCATCGGATGTGCTTTTCACTGTAAGGTTATCGGGGATGGTGTAGTCAATTAAAAACTCTATTTCACCGGTTTCTATTACACCCGAAACGTCAATAGAAGCGACGATTTGCGAAGCATTTATGCCGTTAATAATAGCGCGTGCTGCCTCAACGGTGACCGAAACGGTTTTGTTGAAACCGGAATCAACTGCAAAACCGGCTTTATCAAGAGCATCGCTGCCCTTGATTGTAATGGGTAAGTTAAAGGTTGCCTCAATGATTTCGGTTTCATCAAGGAAAACATCCGAAGCTTGAGAATCGTTATCTTCAGAGCCGTCATTAACAGATGAATCGGTGGAATTTTGAGTACCCGTTGATGATGTAACAAAGCTTTCGTCACCTGTTGATGAGGTGGTGGAATTTTGTGATTCGACTGTAGAGGAATCATTTGAAGTTTCGCCACTCTCTGATGAAAAATCACATGCTATGAGTAAAAAGCAAAGCAAGATAGGGAATAAAAGTAACGTAAACTTTTTCATTTTATTTACATAACTCCTTAAGTTGGTTTTGATATTCGTGAGATGTTGCAGAGAAAGTGCATTCCGCAAATAAAACGTCAGTAATACCGAATTCATTTATCGTATCTTTTAACGTGCGGTTATAAAATCTTGCATCAACGACGTAGATTTCCTCGAAACTATCCAACAAATTGGGCGCAATGGTGTTTCCGTAGCTGTCTTTGACCAAAAGTAATTTGCGTCCGTTTTTACATGTGTCGGAAACCGCTTTCAAGGAATAATTATCGCCGTTAAGATATGTCATATACCAACTGCTCTTTGCATTGTCTCCGATTCGCCAAAAGAAACCTGAACTGTGCACGTACGGATTCGATTTTAAATCTGTTTTATCGAAATAAGTCACAGTATATGATGAATTAGGATAATAAACAACAAAGTCTTCGGGGTTATTTGACAATGTTGTGCTGTAATTAGAAAACTTGTACATGGTTCCGATATAACCTTCACGACGTTCCTCACGGAATTCGGATATATCGCTAAATCCAACACCTGCTTTATCCGCAAAAACACTTGAAGCGTAGTATGCCCCAAGCGGTGTCCAGTGGTGGTCGGTACGGAAATAAATAGCTTCGTTTGCATGAATACCAAGTGTGTTATATACGTTTACGTCGATAACTCTGTCCGAAAGCACTTCTGCGATTTTATCAATATCTTTTTTATTATCGTATATTTTAGAGTCATAACCGTTTGCAAATTCAAGATAATAAGCACTCGATTTGGGGATTACCATAGAATAAACGTTTACGGAATCGTCGAGCTCTTTTGCAAAATCATTTATAATCTGCGCATATCTTGTTGCGGAAGACTCGTTGCTGTTGTATATTTCAAGTGCACGGGTACCAACGATTATTATACTACCCGAAAGTTCGGGTTTGAGCTTGTCGGGCTCGGGTTCGTCGCTGCTTGTTTCAGCTGATTCTTCGGCGTCTTGTGACATTTCTTGCGACGTTTCTTGCGACGTTTCTTGTGATGTTTCCAAAATGTCGGAGGAACTACTGTCAGAAACCTCATTTTCTGAATATTCCGAAGATTCTACAACTTCAGACGATTCAACAATATCATCGACGCTGTCGTCAGCTTCTTCGTCATCAGGATAAAGCTCTATAACCTCTTGCTCTTCTTTTATGCCATAGAGGTCGCTTATCTTAGCTTCGTAGTCAACAAATCTGTCGCGAGCGTGAATTGTATCGGTGAAGCAATACATGACATCGGAAATATATTCGCCTGAAAATAGTGTTTCAAACGAAAACTCAGGCCATTCTCTTAATGTGGTGTAGTCCGATACCGTTGTACGCGGCATAAATACCGAAAAAACGAACATGAATGCGAAAGCCGATATAATCAGACATAGACATATTATTGTGATAATCTTTTTCATTTGGCTTTCTCCTAAAAGTTCCAATAAAGGAAGGGGTTGTTGCTACTAAATGTTTTAACCAAAACAGCTGTAACGATAAACAAAAGTAAAATTGAAAAAGCGGTTGCGCAAACCATAGAAAACGAAAGCGATAAGGGGTTGGAATTCTCAAATCGTTTCTTTAAATAAGGCATAATGGGGAAGCATGCGATAAGAGCAACGATGAACACAAACACGTGTGAATCTATTGCGCTGAACGTATTATTATTTATAAGCTCGTTTCCGTTAGCACCGACAAGGTTTTTGAAAAAGTTGCCCATTTCCGACATGTTTTCGAATTTAAAAATACCAAAACCGATAAGAATAACAAGCTTGTTATATATGTGCATAATTGCAGTCGGTACTTTTTTAAGATTCTTTTTGCCGATTTTTGTTTCGATAAAAATAAATACACCGAAGTATAGGCCCCAAATTACATAGTTCCAGCTTGCGCCGTGCCATAAGCCTGTTGTGAACCAAACGAGGAACAACGAAAGAACGGCTCTGCGCTTTCCGAATATCGGAACATACAGCAAATAATCTCTAAAGAAACTGCCGAGTGAAATATGCCATCTCTGCCAAAATTCCGAAATGGAACGACACATAAAGGGGTGGCGGAAGTTTTCATCGAAATGGAAGCCGAATATACGTCCGATACCAATCGCCATGTCGGAATATCCCGAAAAGTCAAAATAAACCTGCATTGAGTAAGCGATAACACCTACCCAGGTTGCGGTAACCGATGCTTCGGAAATATTATCGCCAAAACAGTTTTGTACCAATACGTTTAGATTGTTTGCAAGTAAAACCTTTTTGGAAAGACCGACAATCAAACGAATAAATCCTTCAAACGCATCGTTAATGGTGGTTCTTCTGTCGTCAATTTCCTCTGCGATTGTTTGATATCTGACAATAGGACCTGCAACAAGCTGAGGAAAAAGCGAAATATAAAGCAAAAGCTTGTGGAAACTCTTTTGAACAGGTACCTTTTCCCAATAAACGTCTATCATATACGATAATACTTGGAAGGTGTAAAAACTAATGCCTAACGGTAATGCTATTTTTAATAGAGGAATAGATGTGCCGAAGATGCCGTTGATGTTACCAATCATAAAATCGGTATATTTAAATATGCCGAGCATACCGATATCAAAAATTAACGCTAAAATAAGTGCAAGTTTGCAGTTTTTTGTGCCACGCGACCTATTCATCCATAACGCAAGGAAATAGTTGACGGCAACACTGCCTATGAACATGAAAAATTTAACGGGCTCGCCACAAGCGTAAAAGACTAAAGAAAAGAGAATAAGTATCCAGTTTTTAACCTTTATGTTTTTGAACATGAAATAGAACATAAAACATAAGGGCAGAAATACAAACATGAAAAATAAATCTGCAAATAACATGATATTCCTCAAGAAAAATAGTTGTTATATTATAGCATAAAGACGGTTTAGTGTCAATAAAATCGGAGTTTAGATGGAGTTAATATAATGGTTAGCAATCTTGTTGATTCTCTGTGATTTTAGTAGAAAGAATACAGTTGACTTCAGCACCGATAAACATGATGTACATACATGTATAAAGCCAAAGCATGAGAACGATAATTGCCGAAAGACTGCCGTAAACATTCGCGTAATTTGAAAAGTTTTCGACGAAAAACGAGAATAAAATGGAGAAGGAAACCCATCCTGCGCTTGTTATAACAGCGCCCGGTATCTGGTCGATAAATCTCATTTTGGCATTCGGCAAAGATTTATAAAGAATCGAAAAGAATAATATCAATATTATAAAACCGAGAATGAATCTTAACGAAGAAACAATGTATACTAAACCTTTTAAATTCGGGAACAAAGAATAAAGCAAGTCGTTCAAGCTGTCGCCAAAGACCATTAAAACCAACGCGCCTACCAACATTATTATGAACGAAAGGGTATAGAAAATGGCAAGTAAACGAATTACGAAATAATTACGGCTTTCCTTGATTTCGTATACGGAGTTCAATCCGCCGATTATAGAGAATATCCCGCGTGATGCGGACCAGAGCAAAACCACAGCTGATACGATAGTCAAGGATAATCTATCGTCTGTAATAATTTCATTAATGTAAGTGTCTAAAAAGGCGCTTATTGCACCCGGTGCAAACTCGTTTGCGACACTCGTAATTGACTCGATAGTAGGACCGAGTCTGTTTATAAGGGAAAGTATTAACATTATCAATGGAATCATTGATAAGAACATAAAGAACGCCGTCTGAGCAGAATATGCATCTATTCTGCTTGCGGAGACTTTACGTGAAAAATATTTTATGTTTTTGTAAATTTGTTTCAAGACCGGACACTCCGTTTTATAAATAATCTTTGTGATTGACTTGAATAAGACGATATGCTATAATTTAATTAACAAAGTCAAAGAGGTACTGAAATGGTTGATTTTGAAAGCAAAATGAACGTAACCGAATTAATAGAAAAATGGGATGAGTTTACATCTCCGTCACGTTTCGCAGGTAGTGACGATACAATGGATTTGATTTTTGTTGCGAAACGAAATGGCGAAAAAATAAAACTTGTCAGACGAGCACGCTCGAATCGCGAACCGTTTTCTTCGGTTTTTAGAGGAAAAATCGTCAAAACCAAGCGGGGAAGTAAGCTGACGGGATTTTTCACAAAGTCAATATTCGACTATATTACGGTCGCATTGATAATAGGATTGCTTTTTTATATACGAGATGGAATATTGGCTCGTGGGGGCTCTTTAAATACAATAAACACTTTGCTTGTTTGTTCTATTATTGGCGGTGGACTTTTGCTTTATAACACGCGCGCCGCAAAAAGAAGATACGCTGACTTCATAACTCGTATTACGGGAGGAGAAAATGTGCATTTTCACACTAAAAAAGAACAAAAAGAGCTTGAAGAAAAGAACTCAATAAACGCTAATCATTAAAGTCGCTAATCAGTTTGTTTCGAAGCTCGGAAAAAGAATACGCAACGTAAGTAGCACCTGCTTTTTCATGACATAATGCTTCGGCTGCGCCGGTGTAGATTCCAAAAGAGTCTATGCCGGCTTTTTTTGCGCCCTCTATATCATATTTCGTATCGCCAATCATCAATGCACATTGGCGATTTTCGGATATTCCGAAACGTCTTAGAGATTCTTCTATAACCTCATGCTTTTCGGTGATTGTTGCATCAAGATTTGTTCCTGTGATATAATCGAATAAATGCGCTAAATTGTAGTGTTTTAGGGCTGTTATTGCATGTTCTTCATATTTCGAGGTGGCAATTGCTAAGTTGTATCCTGTGTTTTTTAAATCAACAAGCAAAGATGGGACTCCATCGAAAACGCGAGTTTCATTATCAGCGTATTTGATATAATGTTCGCGATATATCCTAATTGCTTCGTCGGTTTGTTCTTCTGTAAGTTTGAAGAAAGTCGTAAACGAATACTTTAAAGGCGGACCAAAGATAGGTTTCAATTCCCCGAGAGTTGCGTCTATCCCAAAATGCTTTAACGCATACTTGGCGGAGTTGAATACTCCTTTTGTGGTGTCGAGTATGGTTCCGTCGAGGTCAAATAGGAGATACTTATATTTCATAAAAACACAATCCTTAGTATAGGGAAAATATCACGCATACATTATATCATATAAAAAGTTAATTTTCAATCGCTTTATGAAGAATTTGCTTGAAAGCTTTTAAAAAATATGTTAAAATATTTGCATCAAAAAATTTAAAGGAGGCAAGTATGAATAAAATAATTACTATCGGACGTCAATTTGCATCATTGGGCTCGGATATAGGAGCTAAGCTTTCGGAGCTGACGGGTATCCCTTGCTATGACAGAGAGGCCCTTGTGAAAATAGCAGAGCAACATGGTATACCTATAGAAACCTTTGAAAAAGCAGATGAACAGGCAACATCGAGCTTTTTGTATTCTCTTGCCATGTCAAGTTATAGCGGTAACCTTGCGCATTACGGAATAAACGGTAATGTTTTGACCGATAGGGTATTCAATATACAATCGTCCGAAATGAGAAAAATTGCTGAAAAAGGCGACTGCATTTTTATCGGCCGTTGTGCCGATGACGTGCTTTCGGACTGTGAGGGTTTGATTAAGATTTTTATTCACGCACCTTTGGAATTTCGCGTAAATACTTTGGTCAAAGCTTATGGTATGGATGAAAATGCCGCGAGAAAGAAGATATCGAAAGAGGATAAGAAAAGGGCATCATACTATAATTTTTACACCGGCAATGGTTGGGGCGACCCTAAAAATTACCACATAAACATTGATAGCAGTCTTTGCGGTGTGGAGGGCACGGCTAAAATAATCAAATCGATAATTGACGAATATTATAAATGAACTTTTATTAATAATAAAAAACACGTAAAAAAGTCCGCAGTGTTAACTGCGGACTTTGTATTTTGTGTGCGTGAATTAGTGAACGATAACCTTTTCGGTATCTTTGTCAAAGAGGTGGATACGAGAAGTATCAACAGCGATTTGAACAACGTCACCTGCTTTAGCAGTGGATTGAGAAGAAACACGAGAAACGAGAGTGGTTTCTTCACCGATTTTGAGGTAAAGGTAGATTTCAGCACCCATAAGTTCGGTGAACTCAACATTTGCATTAATGATGGTGTCCTTAAATTTTTCCATGTAAACAGGTTCGTCATGGAGCAATTCGGGACGAAGACCAGCAATAACTTCTTTGCCGATGTAGTCAGCAAGGTTGGTGTCTTCAAACTTTTCTTTTTCAAGCTTGAACTTAACGTTTTCAAATTCAAGATAACAATCTTCTTCGCCCTTTGCTCTGGTAATCTTCGCATTGACGAAGTTCATTTGAGGAGTACCGATAAATCCTGCAACGAAGATATTGCAAGGGAAGTCATAGAGGTTTTGAGGAGTATCAACCTGTTGGATGATACCGTCTTTCATAACAACGATACGGGTAGCCATGGTCATAGCTTCGACCTGGTCGTGGGTAACGTAGATGAAAGTGGTTTGGAGCTTATTGTGAAGTTTGGTAAGCTCGGTTCTCATGGTAGCACGAAGCTTTGCGTCAAGGTTGGAAAGCGGTTCGTCAAGAAGGAATACCTTAGGTTCACGAACGATAGCACGACCGAGCGCAACACGCTGTTTCTGACCACCGGACAAAGCCTTGGGCTTTCTGTCGAGAAGGTGGGTTATGTCAAGAATTTTAGCAGCTTCTTCAACGCGACGCTTAATTTCTTCTTTTCTTACTTTACGAAGTTTCAAACCGAATGCCATGTTGTCATAAACGGACATGTGAGGATAAAGAGCGTAGTTCTGGAAAACCATCGCAATATCTCTGTCCTTAGGTGCAACATCGTTAACTCTCTTATCTTCAATAAAGAGTTCACCTTCGGTGATTTCTTCAAGACCTGCAATCATACGGAGTGTGGTGGTCTTACCACAACCCGAAGGACCAACGAAAATAACAAATTCCTTATCCTGGATTTCAAGAGTGAAATCGGATACAGCGGTTACGCCGCCGGGGAATCTTTTGTAAATGTGTTTAAATAATACACTTGCCATTTGAAACCTCCATGTTGAGGATATGCCTCTTGAGGATATGCCTCATTTTCTATCACGTACAATAATAACAAATTTTTCTCATAAATGTAAGTGATTAATTATCCAAATTTTCGCCTTGGAGTTTATCTATTTTGCATAATATTAACTATAATTACGGAATTCTAAAGCCGTGAACGAATCCTTCGCCTTCTGTGGAACAAATATCTCCGGCAATTACTCTGCCGTTACGAATAAAGAGTGTTGCGAATACCTCTCCTTCGTATTCATAATTTGTCACCTTGAATACGTATGCAGTTGCATCTTTGCCGACGTATCGTTTTAAATTAAGCCCTTGAGCGCGTTGTATATCGTTGTACTTTTCAAAAACACTGTTGAATTCGTCGGGTATTTCTATTTCGTAAGTGTTTGTTGCGGTTGGCTCTACTTCGTGACCGAATTGAGAAAGGAAATTAACCATATCTTCTTCGGTTTTGATGTTTTTAAAGTCGGTTGTAACACTTGCGACGTCAGACGCCGCAGTAACAGACGGTAATATGCTTATTGCAACGGTAAGAACCGCAATAGACAAAGCTATAACCGCAAAAAATTTAACGCCCGATGCTTTCATGGTGTATACAAACATTATGAATCTCTCCCTATAAATTTCATTTGTAAATTATATAAAGGAAAGTTTCAAAATATTCATTCGTTATATGTGCTTAGTATATCTTCAAGACGTTCGAGCTCATTATAGAGTTCATCTATATTTTCTTCGATGGTTTTTTTGTGATTGTAAAGTTCGTTCAATGCGACGTAGTCGCGGATTATCGATTCGTCTTGTTCTTTAAGTTTTATTTCCGAAAGTTCGTTTTCGAATTTTGCGATATCGTTTTCTACCGCTTGCAGTCTTGTTTTTGCAGAACGGTATTGATTTTTTCTTTGCTTCGCTTGTTCAAAATCAGCTTTGCTGCTTGCCACTTCCTGCTTGATTATTACAGGTGCCTTTTTTATCGATGTGGCTATGTATTCGTCATAATTGCACTTTTTATAACAGTAGCCGTTGTCTAATCCCGACTTATCAATTTCGAGTATAGTGGTGGCTAAGCTTCTTATAAAATATCTGTCGTGAGAGACTGCGATTATAGTTCCGTCGTATTCATGCAAGGCGTTTTCCAACATTTCTCGAGAATCTATATCAAGGTGATTCGTAGGTTCGTCAAGAATCAAAAGACTTACTCCGCACGCGACCATTTTAGCAATCGATAACCGTGCTCTTTCGCCACCGCTTAAAACCGAAATGCTTTTGAAAACGTCATCTCCGCGAAAGCCGAACTGCGCAAGCATTGAACGGATTTGGGTGCTTGTTTTATCAGAATATACACTCCAGATTTCGTCAATGACATTACTGCTCTGGTCAAGCAACTGTTGTTCTTGGTCATAGTAGCCTATCGTTTGGTTATATCCTAATTCGAATATTCCGCTTTTTTGTGTTTCGCGACCTGTTAATATCTTTAATAACGTAGACTTTCCGCAACCGTTTGCACCGATGACGAATAGTCGTTCTCCGCGTTTTAGTTCAAACGAAAGATTTTCGAAAAGAGGGTTATTAGGATAAGCCATTGAAAGAGAACGAACCGATAGCACGTCATGGCTCATCGCGCCTGAATGCGAAATCGAAAACGATATTCCTTTTTCTTTCTCCTTGGGCTTTTCCAATTTTACCATTTTATCTATGGTTTTTTGTCTGCTTTCAGCGGCTATAATATTCTTTTCGCGATTCCATTTGCGTTGATTTTCGATAAACGCTTCAAGACGTGCAATTTCTTTTTGTTGAAGATTATAGTGCTTCAGTTTTGCTTCATCAAGCGCTTTCTTTTTTTCTCGGAATTGGGTATAGTTGCCGGTATACATTTCCGAAACACCGTGAGAAATTTCCAATGTTTTGTTGGTGAGTTTGTCAAGAAAATATCTGTCGTGAGAGATAATAAGAAAGGTTTTCTTCGAATTGCTTATATAGTTTTCGAGCCATTCGCATGCTTGTACGTCGAGGTGGTTTGTGGGCTCGTCAAGAAGCATAATATCGGGGTCTTCAAGCAATAACTTTACAAGCAAAAGTTTTGTTTTTTGTCCTCCGCTTAATGAATCGGCGCTTTTATTAAAATCGGATTCGGAAAAACCGAATTTAAGAAGCAATGATTTGGTTTTGCTTTTGTGTTCGTTACCACCAAGACGGATGAAACGGTCGTTTTCTTCTACGAAAGTTTTTATAACACTTTCGTCTCCGTTTTCCATTCTGTTTCTTAAATCGGTAATGTTATTTTCAATATCAATTAAATTCTTGTATGCAAAAATAGCAGATTCGTATATAGTGCAACCGAATCTGTGAGCATCGTTAATTTGTTCAAGACATCCGACACTTGCGCCTTTGGAAATGAAGATTTCGCCATCGCTTGAGTCAAGCTTTCCGCGTATAATCGAAAAAAGTGTAGACTTGCCTGCGCCGTTAACACCAATAACGCCGACCTTATCGCCGACGTTAACAGAAAAGTTTATTCTTTCTAATATTACATCCGCACCGTACGATAGCGAAACACCGTCGCAGACAATTATGCTCATTTCGGTTCCTCCGAGAATATGTTTAAATAATTCTAACACATCTAACGATGAATGTCAATTTGACTCATAAAATAAATATCGCTCCCCATTTATAGGGAAGCGACATTTTATTGAATTGTTAAGATTCGAGCGCGGCGGTTTCTCTGCTTCTGAAGAACAGAGTAGTCAACCAAAGACCGCTTATTGCAACAAGTGTATAAACGATTCTGCTGACGATGTCGCCCTGACCGCCGAATATCCATGCGACGATGTCAAATTGGAAAAGTCCGATTGAACCCCAGTTTACAGCGCCGACAATTACAAGGAATAATGCTATTCTGTCAAGTATCATAATTCATCCTCCTCGATGATATTTTGCGCTTATTAAAAATAAATATGCATTGACTTTATTGAAAATTTTGGTTATTATATATTAGCTTATTTAAAATTTCGAGGTATGAATTATGAGAATGCGTCCAAAGAAAAACCGTGATAAACGAATGGAAAAGGTTGAAAAATTATTTATAACGCTTGATGAAAACGGTGTTGCGGTTATTGACAAATCCTATAATGCGAAGGGAGAACTTTTTCTCGAAATAGGATGCGGAAAGGGTGCTTTTATCACCGGATTGTCAAAACAGTTTCCCGATAATAAACTTCTTGCGGTTGAACTTGTGCCCGATGTTTTGATGATGGCTATGGAAAAGGCCGAAAGGGAAGACGTAAGAAACGTACGGTTTTTACATGCAAATGCAGAAAATATCGCTGATATCATTCCCACTAATTCGGTTGATAGATTATATTTGAACTTTTCTGACCCGTGGCCGAAAAAACGCAATGCAAAACGCCGTTTGACCAGTCCGCTGTTTTTGGATAGATATAAAAAAATACTTGCCCCGAAGGGCAAGATATTCTTTAAAACCGATAATAAAGGTTTATTTGATTATTCTCTTGAGAGCTTTGTTGCCAACGGATATAAAGTTAGCGATATTTGTTTTGACTTGCACAGCGATTCTGTGTTTTCTAAAAACAATATCGAAACCGAGTATGAGAAAAATTTCTCGGCAAAAGGTTTTTTGATTAATTCTCTTGTTGCTGAAGTTCTTTAAGGCTTTCGAACACAACTTCGCGCTCATCAAAGGGATACTTAATGCCGTTGATTTCTTCGTACAATTCGTGTCCCTTGCCGATTAATAATATAACGTCGCCCTTACGCGCTTCGCGGAGGGCTTCTTTTATTGCATTTCGTCTGTCGGGAATGATAATATATTTTCCGTCGGTTTTGTTCATGCCGACCAAAATGTCATTAATAATGTCTTCAACATTTTCGAAACGTGAATTGTCTGATGTTATAATTGATAAATCGGAGTTTTTGCCTATAACTTCGCCCATGCCGTATCTTCTAAGCTTACTTCGATTGCCACCGCATCCGAACACCGATATGATTCGAGAGGGGTTATAGAGTTTCATCGTTTCGAACAAGGTTTTGACGCTGAACTCGTTATGAGCAAAGTCGATGATAACGGTATAATCTTGATTAATCGGTACAATTTCCATTCTGCCTTTTACAAAAGCAACAGAAAGACCCTTTTTGATGTGTTCATATTCAATATTATTTAGTCTTGCCGCTGCTATGGCTAAAGTAGCATTGTATAGTGAAAAATAGCCAGGAGTATTTAGTTCAATGACGTTTTTTTGTTTTTTATCGTCGCAGACAAATCTTGTCTCCAACTTGTTATCGGAGGTTGTAAATACTGCGTCCGAAAACGAAAAGTCGGAATCATTGTTCGCGCTGACGGTGTATATGGGACAAGGAACATCGTTGATGATTCTATCGTAATTATCGCTGTCTTTATTAACAATGACATATTCGCATTGGCTGAATATCATTTTTTTGCAGTTGAGGTATTCGTCAAAATCTTTGTGTTCGTTTTCGCCGATATGGTCGGGAGAAAGATTGGCGAATATTCCTGTGTTAAATTTTATTCCATAAGTTCTGTCAAGTTTAAAGCCTTGTGAGGTTGCTTCTATAATTGCGGTATCACACCCCTCGTCAAGCATTTGTCTGTAATATTTGTGGAGAAGATATGATTCGGGGGTGGAGTTTGCAGTCGGGTAAAAATCGTCACCGATGTAAATGCCCGTAGAGCCGATTACGCCGACTTTATGACCTGCGGATTCATATATGCTTTTTAGCATAAAAGAAATGCTGGTCTTACCCTTTGTTCCTGTGATTGCTATTGTGTTTAATTGTTCTGCGGGTTTGCCGAATAGGTTGTCACTTGCGAGTGCAAGGAATTTACGGGTGTCTTTTACATAGATAACAGTAGCATCTTGGGGTAACTCTAATTTATCTTCTGCAACAAAAATACGAACGCCTTTTGCATAAACTTCGTTTGCATATTTGTGTCCGTCTGTTACAAAGCCTTTAATGCAAACAAACACGGTGTCGATATCTGCCTTGCGAGAATCGTAAATTATATCTATAATATCGTCGTTTGCGTTGAGGTTTTGACAAGAAAATTCGATATTATTTAAAATGTCTTTGATTTTCATAATTTAACACTCCCGAAAATTTTGTAAAAGTTCGCCTTTGAAAACCGTTAAGCATTCACCTGTGACAAACATATTTCCGCACTCGCGTGTTTCAACATTAACCGTGCCACCTATTTGATGAACGGCTACGTTTCTGTTGCAATGACCGCATTCGATAGCCGCCGCTACACAAGCGCAACTGCCGGTAACACATGAAAAAGTTTCACCAATGCCACGTTCCCATACTCTCATGGTTATATTATTATCGTCGTTAATGCTGGCAAATTCGACGTTTGTTCCGTTAGGGAAGTCACTGTGCGTTTCGATGGCTGGACCGAAAATATTGAATTCTTCATCGGTTAAATCGGTAAGAAAGACTACGCAATGCGGATTTCCCATTGAAACATACGAATAATGAAGATTTACGTCTGCTATATTGAGTATTCCGTTATTTAAAATAGTTGCTTTGCCGATTTCGGCACAAACATTATGGTTTTGAAGTGAAACGTTACGTATGCCCGAATTGGTTTCTGCTGTTAATGCGCGTTTTGCGAAATAACCGCGGTCGGTAACGTAACGCGCTGAACACCGTAATGCATTACCGCACATTTCTGCTTCGAAACCGTCTGGATTATATACATGCATAAAATAATCGTGTTGTTTTGATGCACCGATAAATATTGCGCAATCGGCTCCGACACCGTAGTGCCTGTCGCATAAATGTTGAATAAGAGATTTACTCGGTAATGAGCTTCGTGCAGGACTTCCGAAGATAACAAAGTCATTTCCGAGTGATTGCATTTTGTAAAAAAGCATGGCTATGTACCTCATTATATCATTTTTGATTTGATTTTCAATACAAATAACAATTATTCTTTTTGTATTACTCAAAAAAACAAAAAAACACTTGCAATTATGTTTATTTATGTTAAAATAAAGAAAATTGATTTCTTGTGGAGGTAATGGTGAATAACGGTTTTTATGCAATGCTGTTTCGAATGAAGCATATTAAACGTTGGGGCATTATGCATTCCTTGATTCCCGACTATCTTTCCACACATTCGCTTGAAGTTGCGTTTATTGCTCACTCGCTCGCGATTATCGGCAATTCGTTTTTTGAAAAGAATTATAATTGCGAAACTATTGCCGTTAAAGCGATGTATCATGATGTTCCGGAAATTTTTACGGGGGATATACCTACTCCTGTTAAATATTTCAGCGATGCAACGAAGTCGGCATACTCTTCAGTAGAATCGGCATCTCTCAATAAATTGTCCGATATGCTTCCCAAAGAGTTTCGCGACGAATATATATCGTTATTCAAACATTCGCACGATGAGCACGTTTTGATTAAAGCGGCAGACCGTATTTCTGCATACATAAAGTGTATGGAGGAAAAGAATTACGGTAACAGCGAATTTGATATTGCGGGAGAAAGATTGCTTACTTCTATAAAAGAAATGAAGTGCGAAGAAGCCGATTATTTCTTGGATAATTTTTTGGAATCGTTTGGATTACCGATTGATTCGATTATCGAAAAAGAATAGCTTTTAATTGTATTCAATATTTAAATAAACAATCAAAGAAAGGTTTTTACTATGAAAATAGGTCTTATTGCCGACTCGCTTCGTCTTGACTTTGAAGACAGCATCAAAGCGGCTAACAAACTTGGCGTAACAGGTGTACAGAAGTACATGACATTCGGTGATTTTACTGCCGAAGAACTTACTCCTTCGCGCATCAAAGAGGTAAAGGATATTATGTCCTCTAACGGTCTTATATTCTCTGCTATCTGTGGTGACTTTAACGTTGACCTTGATGACGATGACGTGGTTGAAAACTCCATGAGAGTGCTTGACAAAGCTAAGGAACTTGATTGCCACATCGTTACCACTCACATCGGTCACATCTTTGAAACAGAAGATGCACGTATGGAAAAAATCAGAAACAATGCGTACAAACTTGCATCTTATGCAGATAGCATGGGTTCTGTTTTTGCAGCTGAAACCGGCACCGAAAAAGCAGTTGTTCTTAAGGCGTTCCTTGATTCTCTCGGAGCGAAGGGACTTCGTGTTAACTACGACCCCGCAAACCTCGTAATGGTTGCAGGTGACGACCCTGTTGCAGGTGTTTATACACTTCGTGACTACATCGTTCACACTCACGCTAAAGATGGTATTAAGACCGGTGACACCACTTGGGAAGAACTTCCTCTCGGTAAGGGTGGCGTTGATTTTGATAAATATATTGCTGCACTTAATGATATCGGTTATGACGGATATCTCACCATTGAACGCGAAGTTGGTGATGACCCTGCAAGTGATATCGGTATGGCAGTTGATTTTCTTAAGTGCAAACTTAATAAACTTGGAATAAAGCTTGGTTGATTATGGAAAACAAAATGATTTTTAAAGGTAAAACAGCCGTTGTAACTGGCGGTGGCGGAGTTCTTTGCTCGGCATTTTGTG
>JAZRUB010000137.1:0-10609 GCA_045652305.1 Eubacteriales bacterium | reverse complement strand
CTCTTCCCTTTTGGGCATTAATTTTGATTCATCCCAAAATTGTCCTAAATTAACGATTGTTTCGCGGACACAAGGATATTTCACGTCCATGACGTGCGGTGACGTACCGTCGACGATTGCTACACTCTGCGTAGGCAAAATAACGCCGTCTAACGAGTCGGGGTCGGCAGAGCAATAAATATAATCCACAGGCATACCAATCTTTTGCGCCTTTTCGGCAACACGCCTCATCAACGTGGATTTTCCGCATCCGCTTGAACCTTTTAAAATAAATAACCGTTTGATATCTTTAAAACATTCATCAAAAATAGATACAAATCCGTGTCTGGTGTTAGCACCCGCAAAATATTCCATGAAGCAATCACTCCGTATATCTGATTCTTTTATTATTTTATGCAAAAATAAGAAAAAGGCTCATTTTTTCGAATGAAAAACGAGCCTTTTTATATTTTTTCTTAATTATTAGAAGTTCTGTCTGTGTGCTTCGCGGATGATTGCGAGCTGCTGACGTACCTGATAGAGCTTGATGTCATGTTCTCTGCCTTCGGTCAAGAGAGCATAAACTTGGTCATAATAGGTTTGAACTGCAGCAATGAAAGGAGCCTGAGGGTCGCCTTCCCAAGATTCTTCATACCACTTGAGCGATTCGGTGCAGTATGCGGGAAGTTTTTCCTCGCCTGCAGTAAGGCTTTCGCGGATGAGCTGTTGCTTGGGTGCTTCTTCTTCCTTGAAGTACTTCCAATCGATGTGAGCCATGGTGCCCTTAAGAGTACCGCGAGTACCCTCTACCTTATAGGTATATGCAGGATATGCGTCGCAAGAAGAAATATCAAGGTCGATAATAGGTCTGTCGGGTGCTTTCAATATAAGCTTGCAGTAGTCTTCTGCGTCGCCGGAGGTGTTACATCTGTCCATGTGGCAGAATACCTGAGGCATACCGTCATAGTAATCAAGAAGATTTAATGCTTGGTCAAGCGGGTGAGGACCTGTGTTTGCGAGGTTACCGCCGTTTTTATCGAGGCAGCACTGCCAGTCCCAACGTCTTGCAAAGCCGTTGAACTGAACGCCGATGTGAACGATTCTGCCAAGTACGCCGGAAGCGATTACTTCCTTAACCTTCAAGAAGTAGTTAGCAAATCTGCTCTGTTGGAAAACGATAAGCTTAAGATTCTTGCTTTCTGCAATCGAAACAAGAATATCATATTCTTCAACGGTAGGAACGAAGGGCTTTTCGCAAAGTACGTTAAAGCCGTGTTCGAGAAGGTCCTTGGTAACTGCAAAGTGCAAATCGCTGGGAAGAGCGTTTACTACCATATCGATATCATCGCGGGAAAGAATTTCGCGATAATCGGCATAAACATCACAACCGTATTCTTCCTTAGCTCTTTCGCGACGGATAGGCATTTGGTCAACAACAGCAACTACCTTAAAACGTTCGGTATCCTTTTTAAGATGAAGACCGTGAATATCGCGGCCGCTTCTGCCTTGACCGAGAATAGCAAGACGAATCTGTTTCATAATTTAAATAACTCCTTGTTAAAAGTCTGCTTAAATTATAACATATCATTTCAAAAAGTAAATACCTTTTCGCTATTTTTTGTCACTTTCTTCTAATTTCATTAATATCTTTGAATATCCGTCACCGTTTCTTATGAAAAATTCGAGTACCCCCTCTCGAAGCACAAACAAATCTCGGTCAAACCGTTTCTTTTCGGTTTCGGATATATGCGTCGCAAGTTGCTTTTTCGGAACAAAATTCGTGTATTTGCATTTTGTTCCGTATTTGCGTTCCCAAACCTGTGTTTTTCGCTCGAAAGACGACGTGTTTTTTCCATCAAAAACCGCAATATCAAGCATTACCGAAAGATAATCTGCATTTTCCAACGTGACTTCATAACGCATAACGGCGGAATATGGCAAAAAATTCTCCTTATCTGCGTTATAGGCACTTAGTGCCGTTTTTGCCAAATCTTTTTTGGCAAATTCCAAAAATGCAGACGAAACGTCGATATAGAACTTTACGGCATACTTGCTTAAAGGGTCCTTTTTCGCGCATTTGATGTTCGGATGCTTGATATTTATTTTCAATAATAAAGTTCCGTCAGGGGCGTCGACTTCTTCTTTTATCTGCGTTTCCGAAATAGAAAATTTTGTTTTTCTGTTTAACAACATATAAATCACCAAAATATAACTATTCGGTTTTTGCTTTCAAAATTACACCCATGACGTTTTTATCTCCAATGCCGACATAATAAAAGTTATTTTTTGACCTTTAAATTTTCTTTTCTGCCCAAGGTCTTTTTTGGCCAACTGAAAATAAAATCCTGCATTCCTTTTTTATTAAACGGCACAAGCGGAAACATATACGGTACTCCGAAACTCTTTTTACTGCAAAGCACAACAAAAAGAATCAAAAACGAAAGACACAAACCGTATATACCGAAGATTTCCGAAAGAAAAAGTGCCAATAGTCTTGCGAGAACGATAACGTACATATACGCAGGTGTTATAAAAGCGCATACCGCCGAAAACGCTACGGTTATCACACCGACAGATGAAACGATACCTGCCTCTACCGCAGTATTGCCGAGTATTATCGAGCCTACTATCCCTACCGCTTCGCCCA
Organism: Eubacteriales bacterium; assembly: GCA_045652305.1. Lineage (GTDB taxonomy): Bacteria > Bacillota > Clostridia > Oscillospirales > CAG-382 > Coliplasma. The sequence continues at coordinate 7,983 of JAZRUB010000137.1, read as the reverse complement.
CCGTGCGTGGCATTCTCACGCCCACCTCGCGCAACAGTTCAAAAAGCAACAGTATAGCGACTATCTCCCAAAAGAACGAAAGCGGTATATCTTCTCGCGATTCGGCTATTATACCGTAAAACTCCGGTGGCATATCCGAATAATAATTGACAACCGTACACAGAATCGCAGGTGCAAATATCGCCGATATAAACGCGATTAGGCGCAATATGCGTATAAACGTCGCATAATACGGAGTGTGCAGATAGTCGTCGGATGCCTGTAACCCCTCGATAAAAAGGAACGGCAAGGTCAGCACAAACGGGCTTCCGTCAACAATAATCCCTACCCTGCCCGACATAAGTTTTGATGCCGCTTTATCTACCTTTTCGGTGCTTCCGCAGGTGGGCAGAGTGGGATTGTTACTGCCGCCAAACAACATTGCTATATTCGCGCTGTCGGTTATTACGTTGGCTTTAAGCTTGCATATGCGTTTGCTTATTTCTTTAACGAACTTTTCGTCCGCACGCCCCGAAACGTATACAAGCATAACCTTTGTTTCGGAAACGTCACCGACGGTAAACCTTTTGAATTTAAGCGCAGGTGTGCGAATATATTTCCGCAAAAGTGCCATATTTATTTCGGCATCTTCTACAAATCCCGCTTTCGGACCGCGAATCGTCACGTCGGAGCTTGGCTCGACTATGCTTCGGCCGTGGGTATATTGAGCGTTGGCAAGCGTACAAAAAAATCCGTTTGCACTTTCGGCAATAATAAGAACCTCGCCTTTTACAATCGACTTAGCCGCAGACGATGCGTTTTCGGGCGTTGCTAAAACAGGACTTTCTAAAAGAGTCCCGAAATTACCGTCAAAAGTGTTCATGTCGGCAAGCATTAATGGCCGCAATATTCTTTCGGAAATATAATCACGCGCTGTTATGCCTTTTATGAACATCAACGCAAAACGTGCACCAATTACTCCGCTTTCTCGGCAGACAAAATCCTCGCAATCGGATAATTCGCTCGCTACGCCGTTATAAAATTCTTCGTAAGGACTACTCATTTTTTCCTCTTCATAAATATTTTACTTATTCATTCCCAAAAACGCTTTATATTAACCGCTAAAACTATTGACATAATTCGTTTGATGTTATAGAATATTGTAGAAAAGTTATATTTGGAGGACTATTATGGCAAATCGTACACAAAAAAAGAAAGGCAACGGTTTTCTCGTGGCTTTTTTGTGTTTGCCACTTGCCGTTATCCTGTGCTTTTCAATATATTATTCTTCGCTTGACAGCGTTGACAGAGTCACGTTAGATACTCCCGGCGCGGATGCTGTGGATTATACCGCGCAAGGCGACGTTGACTTTTTCATAAACATGCTTAAACAATCGCTCCCGATAAGCTCTGCAATGCGTGACGTTTCGGGCGAGGAACCGGTTTACATAACTTTGTTCCCGGGTGACTCACCTCTTGAATACAAGCTTTACCCGTCGTTGAATCTTTCGGGTTGCCTTTTAATCGACCCCGAGGGCGATTTGTTTGTGCTTGAAACCGAAACGGCGAAAAGTTTACTTTTAAAAAGTGAGTTCGATTATCTTTATTCGTCATATTTTCTTCCCACTCTCTCGGTAGTCAGCGGTGAAAACGTTTACGAGGTTGCACCCTTAGAGTGCGAATGGAATTACTACAAAACCGACAACAACGTATACCCCTATACACCGAAAAGTTTTGCCACAGGCGAAGAAACCTATATAATCAAAAAAGGTTTTGAAAACAAACTCCAATTCACTCCCGACGGTGAGTCACGACCATACGAAATGACCGACATTTCGTACGTCGCAGATAACGGAAGTGAATACACAATTACCGATATTTCCCAGCTTGACCTTTCGTTTGATACCAAGCTCACCGTGTCCTTTACCGCAAAATGGAACAGCATGAACGGCGCAAAGGCATCGGGTGAGGCAAAATACAAGTTTAACATTCTTTACGACATCCCTGCCGAAATAGCGCCCTTTACAAAACACGACTACAAAGCAGGCGACATTATCATTCTCAATGCATCGCACCTAAATGCCGACGAGGGAATTGCGCTTGATACACCGCTTGAATTTCCCAAATTAGGTTTCGGCATGACCGAAAAAGGCAAAGGCGTTGCTATATTACCCATCGGACTTGATACTGCTTCGGGCGAATATACGTTTAACGTAAGTACCTCTGGCGTAAACATTTTGTCGGAGACAATCAACATTTCTTCACTTGAAAACGACACCTGGACACCTATAAACGTATCCGAAGAACAATATAACGAAATGCTTTCTGCCGAAAAGATGGAAAGCTTCAAATCGACACTTAACGACTTAACAAAAGAACGGCTCGAAAACGATTATTATAACTTTGCTACGGGCAAATTCAATTACCCCGTAGGCAAAAAGACACCTACTTTCACGTTTGGTCAGGAAGTAAACTTCGGTACAACCGGCTCAAGCGGGGAATCTTACAAACGCATCTGCGAGGGTGTCGTGTACGAAGTCAATGCAGGAACTTCTATCCGCTGTGCACAGGCAGGCGAGGTAGTATTCAGCGGTGTTCTTGCCCCTACCGGAAATACCGTTGTTATCTATCACGGCTACGGAATTTATACCTATTATTATCACTTGAGTGAAATTAGCGTTCGTACCGGACATATACTCGCGGATGCCGAAATAATCGGCAAAACGGGTTCAACGGGATTCACAAACGGCAAAAACGTCCTCCACTATGCAGTAAGCATCGATGGCGTTTTCGTAAATCCGATGAATTTCTATAATCAATAATAAAAACGCATACAAAAAATCCCATTCACTCGAATGGGATTTTTCTTGTTTATTTCTTTTCTTCGATTGCGATACGTGCGCAAACGGTAAGCAAGTCAGCCGCAACGCCAAGCTCTTCGCAAGACGGGAACGTAGGCGCGATACGAAGTTTGCTGTCCTCGGGGTCGATACCGTAAGGGAACATCGCGCCCGCAGGGGTTATAACAAGACCTGCTTCGGCACAAAGCTGAACGGTGCGCTTTGCAGTTCCGTTAGGAAGCGAAAGCGTAAAGAAATAACCGCCGTTGGGAGTAGTCCAAGAAACGTCTTCATAACCTGCGAAACCTTTTTCAAATGCTTCGTAAATTATCTGGAACTTGGGACGAATTAAATTCATGTGCACTTTCATTTGCTTAACGACGTCATCGTAGCACTTGAACACGCGAGAGTGACGCAACTGATTAAGTTTATCGTGTCCGATAGTTTGAACCTTCAACGCATTGAGAATACGCTGTATATTGCGAGGACTCGAAGCGATACAAGATATACCCGAACCGGGGAAGGTTATCTTTGAAGTAGATGTAAATTCAAAGAACATATCCTCGTTGCCGTATTTTTTTGCTTCCGAAAAAATTTCGACAAGTTCGTCGGGAGTTTCGGTCAAGTCGTGAATTACGTAAGCATTATCCCAGAAAACACGGAAGTCCTTTGCTTTCGGGCGCAATGCTGCGATACGACGTACAGTTTCGGCAGAATATGTACATCCCAAGGGGTTTGCGTATTTCGGTACGCACCACATACCCTTAATAGTTTCATCGGACGCTACAAGCGATTCAACCATGTCCATATCGGGACCGTCTTCATAAAGCGGAATATTAATCATATTGATATCAAAATATTCGCATATCGCAAAATGTCTGTCATAACCCGGTACAGGACAGAGGAATGAAATCTTTTCGTACTTCGACCAAGGCTTGCAACCGTCTTCAACGGGGTGAAGCATCGAACGTGCAACGGTATCGTACATAAGATTAAGACTTGAGTTACCCCCGACAATGATATGGCCGGAGGTTACACCAAGTATCTCGCCAAACAAGCGTTTCATTTCGTTGATGCCGTCCAAGCCGCCGTAGTTACGGCAGTCGCCGCCGGTTTCCGAGAAACACTCGCTGTTTGACGTTACGGCGGTGAGCAAACGCTCTACCGTAGAAACCTGCTCGGGCGCAGGTTTACCGCGCGACATATCAAGTTTAAGTCCGAGCGCTTTATATTCGTCGTATTTCTTTTGAAGTTCAATGATACTCATTACAAGATACCTCTAAATAACCAAATGGGAATATATAAAACCAAATTAAAATTCTGCACTACCTGTGGTTCTGTGGAACGGTTCAACGTCACGGATATTGGTGATACCCGTAATATACATGATAAGACGTTCAAAGCCCAAACCGTAGCCTGCGTGTTTTACACCGCCGTAACGGCGAAGGTCGAGATACCACCAATAGTCTTCTTTATTAAGACCGAGTTCGGCAAGACGTGCTTCGAGAATATCCAAGCGTTCCTCTCTCTGAGAACCGCCGATAAGCTCGCCGACACCGGGAACAAGCATATCTGCTGCCGCAACGGTTTTGCCGTCGTCGTTAAGACGCATATAGAACGCCTTGATTTCCTTGGGATAATCGGTTACGAAAACAGGTTTGCCGTAAACGGTTTCGGTAAGATAGCGTTCGTGTTCGGTCTGGAGGTCGCAACCCCACTCAACGGGATAGTCGAATTTCACACCGCTGTTTTTAAGAATTTCAACCGCTTGAGTGTAGCTAACGCGTACAAAATCGCTGTTTACGAGTGCAGTCAATCTGTCAAGCAAGCCCTTGTCGATGAATTTGTTGAAGAAGTCCATTTCGGCAGGACATCTGTCGAGAACGTATTTAATAACGTATTTAGTCATTTCCTCGGCGAGTGTCATATAGTCGTCAAGGTCAGCGAAAGCGATTTCGGGTTCAATCATCCAAAATTCTGCCGCATGACGTGCGGTATTGGAATTTTCGGCACGGAAAGTGGGACCGAAGGTATATACGTTAGAATATGCAAGTGCAAAACATTCTGCCTCTAACTGTCCCGAAACGGTAAGGTTTGCCGATTTGCCGAAGAAGTCCTTGGAATAGTCGATATTGCCCTTATCATCACGCGGAGGGTTATCCATATCAAGCGTAGTAACGCGGAACATTTCACCTGCGCCCTCGCAGTCACTTGCGGTGATGATGGGAGTATTTACGTAAACGAATCCCTTATCCGCAAAGAAGCGGTGAATACCCTGTGCAGCTACCGAACGTACACGGAATACTGCGTTAAAGGTATTCGCACGGGGACGAAGATGGGCAACCGAACGCAAGAATTCGAAAGAATGGCGTTTGGGTTGAATGGGATATTCGGGAGTCGATTCGCCGGTTATCTCAACAGTCTTTGCCTTGAGCTCGAACGGTTGCTTTGCATTGGGAGTAAGTTCGAGAATACCCTCTGCAATAATAGATGCAGAGATATTGAGCTTCGAAACTTCCTTATAATTATCTATTATGTCGCTTTCAAAAACTATCTGAATGTTTTTAAAACAAGTGCCGTCATTAAGTTCGATAAATCCAAAAGCGTTGGACGAACGAATAGTCTTTACCCAACCACCGATACGAACGGTCTTACCGCCGTATGCTTGCATGTCGGAATAAATATCACAAACACGTGTTAAGGTTTCTTTTATTGCCATATACAGAAATACCTCCGAAATTCAGTTCCTATAATTATATCACCGCTTTATCCTCATTGCAAGGGTTTTTCGCTTTTTAAATCTATTTTTCTTTCGAATTATTGAAAAAATACATTTAATGGGTTATAATGACCTATACTTTTTATAATAAGAGGCAAAAAAAGTGACGTTATACGAGCTGTTAAATCCCAAAAAAGAATATCTAAAAGGTAAAAAAGCATTAATTTTCGACATGGACGGTACCTTAATCGACTCGATGGCTTACTGGCGCGCCAACGCAGGCGACGATATGTCGAAATACAATTCTTTGATTGATTATCTTTACGAAAAATACAACACCGTAATCGAACCCAAGAAACACGCAATCGAATTTTTGCAACTGCTGCATGAAAACAAAATCCCCGTTTGTATTGCATCGGACACACCGCGTGAACTTTCAAAGGGATTCTTTAAACGTCATCCCTATTTTGACGATTTGATTGAGTTTTATGCAGGCAGCGAAAATGTCGGAGTTTATAAGTATGAATCTCCGAAGATTTACGAATATGCCGCAGAAAAACTTGGTTTTAAAAAAGAGGAGTGCCTTGTCTTTGAGGACAATATGTCGTCTGTACTATCTGCCGAAAAAGCAGGCTTTGACGTTGTAGGTGTTTACGATTTGCAAAACGAATCGAACACAGAAATCATAAAGAAACATAGCGTTGATTATATACTTGATTTCTCGGAAATGTTCAAAAAATAACACAAAAATCCCCGAAAAGCTTTCGGGGATTCGTTTTATCTTTATTGCATTTCAACCGTCGTGGCGGCAAGTAATTTTGCTCGTAAAGCAAGCGAATCTATATCGGCGTATTCGTTAACGGTGTGACAAAAATCACCCGTTGCGCCTACCGCGCATATACTCGGGACTCCTGCAAGTTGAGTGTATGCCGAGTCGGAACCTCCTCCGCTTTCTATCGGTGTAAGTGTACCGAGTCCGTACTTTTCCGAGGTGGCATTAAGATGCCTAAACAACTTTTCGGTGTCGTCATCATGAAGCATCGGCTGACGCTTTGAGGTCAAAACAAGCTCGGTTTTCGTGCCCTCGACGTATGATTTATAGGCAACTTCTTCCAAAACAGACTTTGCCTTTTCCAATTCTTCGCTGTTAGAAACACGCACGTCTACGGTGACTTCACAATGCTCGGGAACGATATTCGACACCGTACCGCCGTTGATTATACCGCAGTTATAAGTGATTCCGCCCTTTGTGCTTTGCGATTCAAGCGCAAGAATCTTATGTGCCGCCTCGCGAATCGCGCTCGCACCGTTAAAGTAGTCAATCCCTGCATGAGCAGGTTTGCCCGTAATATCCATACGGTAGCGTAAAATGCCTTTTCGGGAAACAACCACTTCCCCCGCGCGCGACACTTCACAGTTAAATGCCGCTTTAAATCCGCTAACCGCACGTTTTATAACGTCCATTTCTTTTTCACCACCGAAACGGTTGCTCACTTCCTCGTCAGAAGTAAGAAGCAGACGGCAATTCTTGTCGTATCCGTTATCGGCAAGTGCTTTCATCGCAAGTAACGCGATGGGAATACCACCCTTGCAATCGATAACACCGGGTCCGATAAGCTTGTCATCCTCTCTTTTTACGGGAGGGTTGCCGAACACGCCGTATTTATGCACGGTATCCATGTGCGCCAAAAAGCACACTCCGCTTTCTTCTGCGGTATGCAAAGTATCAACTATCAAAAAATCACCGCAGGTATCGAAAGGAACACGCTCTACGAAAATATCTAAGCCTCGTGCAAATTCCTCTATTTTGTCGGCAACTACATCCATAGCCTTTTTATCGTCGGCAGTTCCTTCAAGGTTGCAAATATCTATCCAAAAATCAAGATATTTGTTTTTGTTTTTTTCTATGTAATCAAAAATCTTGTCCATACTTACCCCCGAAAATAATAATAAGCGATATGCCAACTTAAAAACTTATGTTTTACAGTTGCAGACCGCTTTTTTATTTTTAAAATAGTCAACCCCCGCAAAGGCCGTGCCCCCGTGAAAATGAAACCCTGCTCTGTGCAGGTGGGTGCCCTCTCCGATGCTTTAGTGCTTCCAACGTCCGCACGCAGAATGCATGCGGGAGGCCTGCTACACCACAGCGGAATATGAGCTCCCTTTCATTATTGTGGGTTTTTACACAGGGAACAGTCTTAATGCGAGGAAAATTGACGAAAATTGGCTTTTCAAAACCGTTTCGTGTTCAACTCTCCTCGCATTAAGACTATGCACAAACCCTGCAGGTTGCTTGCTTGATTATTCTTCTACACTTCCGTCAAGGTCGATTTCGCCCATGAAAGTATCTTCAAAAGCGTCGGCTACTTTGTCAAACTCGTCATCATCGTCGATGGTGACCAAAAGTTCATCGCCGTTTTCATCAACCACAATTTTAAGAATAAC